>JAIPDA010000022.1 GCA_021737905.1 Rhodoferax sp. | reverse complement strand
CATTGAGCGCAAAGCGAAAACCCGCTTCGTCAAAATGTACAGGCTGGAGGTCCATTTTTTGGGCGTTCTGCGCGCTCAGGGCGCGCTCCAACGGCGCTTGGCTGGCCGCCAGTTGCGCTAGCAATTCCGGGCTGATGGTCAGCAAGTCGCAACCGGCCAGCGCCGTGATCTGGTCGGTGTTGCGAAAGCTAGCACCCATGACTTCGGTGGCAATGCCGAACTTTTTGTAATGGTTGTAGATCTCGCGCACCGACTGCACGCCGGGGTCCTTGGCGCCGGCCTTGTCGGCCTCGACCCAGGCCGCGCCCGCAGATTTTTTGTACCAGTCGTAAATGCGGCCCACAAAGGGCGAGATGAGCTGCACTTTGGCCTGGCCGCAAGCGACCGCCTGGCAAAAAGAAAACAGCAGCGTGAGGTTGGTACGAATACCGCGGCGCTCGAGTTCTTTGGCAGCGACGATGCCCTCCCAGGTGGCCGCCACCTTGATGAGCACCCGCTCAGCGGCAATGCCTTCAGCCTTGTAAAGCGCCATCAGGCGCTCGCCCCGGGCCAGGGTTGCAGCGCTGTCAAAGCTCAGGCGGGCGTCCACCTCGGTCGACACCCTGCCGGGAATCAGCGACAAAATTTCACAGCCAAAACGCACCAGCAGGCGGTCCATCACTTCGTCCAAAGGCTTACCGCGAATGCGCGAGACCACCTCTTGCATGAGCGGTTGGTAGTCGGGTTTTTGCACCGCCTTGAGGATCAGCGAAGGGTTGGTGGTGGCGTCTTGCGGCTGGAACTGCGCCAGCTGTTTGAAGTCGCCGGTGTCGGCCACCACCGTGGTCAGTTGTTTGAGCGCGTCGAGTTGATTCATGGTTTGATTATGCGGGTCGGCTATGACGGCGCCACCCATGGCATGCGCAAAAAGATTATTGTTTTGAAATTTTAAGGTAATTTGATTACTTGACTTGGCGATAGGACTCACCACGGGACGGCGATGACTTTGCATGAGACCGGCAAGCACTGCAAGCTAAATTTTGTGCCCGAGCCATCACGCCTTGATGGAACTCAGTTACCATCTCTGCACCATCTTTTTTGACCTCTATTGGCACGGTGAGCAACCCCATGAGTTTTGATCTCGTTTTGTTTGGCGGCACCGGCGATCTGGCCTGGCGCAAATTGATGCCGGCCCTGTTCCAAGCCTTTCGCCATGGCTCGCTGCCTGCTGGCGGCCGCATCATCGGTGTGGCGCGTGACGACCTGTCTGACGACGCCTACCGTGCCTTCATCAAAGCCCGCTTTGATGAGGTCGAACTCGACAAGCGCCCGAGCCAGCAAGAATTCGCACGCTTTGCGGCCATGCTCAACTTCCTGCGCCTGGACGTCACTAAGCCCGCCGACTTCGCCAGGCTCGCTGAGATGATCAAAGCCCGCCAGGCAGACACCGTGGTCATGTACGTGGCCACAGCGCCCGGCTTGTTCACGTCGGTGGTCGAGCAGATCGCCGCCGCCGGGCTGAACGGCCCGTCCACCCGCGTGGTGCTTGAAAAGCCGCTGGGCCATGACCTGGCCTCCAACCGCGCCATCAACGAAGCCGTGCGCCGCGTGCTCAGCGAAAAGCAGGTGTTCCGTATCGACCATTACCTCGGCAAACCCTCGGTACAAAACCTGTTTGCGCTGCGCTTTGGCAATGCCTTGTTTGAGCCCCTGTGGCGGCGTGAAAACATTGCCAATATCCAGATCACCATGTCTGAAGACCTGGGCGTTGAAAAGCGCGGCGCGTTTTACGACCACACCGGCGCCCTGCGCGACATGGTGCAAAACCACGCCTTGCAGTTGCTCTGCGCCATCGGCATGGAGCCGCCCATCAACGCCCACGCCGACGCCATACGCGACGAAAAGCTCAAGGTGCTACGCGCCCTCAAACCCTGGACCCCAGAGACCTTGCAGCAACACGTGGTGCGCGGCCAATACGCCGCCGGCATCAGCAACGGCGCAGCGGTACCGGCGTACACGGACGAGCCCGGCGTAGCGCCCAACAGCCAGACCGAAACCTTTGTGGCCCTGCGCGCTGAAATCGCCAACTGGCGCTGGGCCGGCGTGCCTTTTTACATACGCACCGGCAAACGCCTGGCGACACGGGATGCACGCATCGTGGTCAACTTCAGGCCGACGCCGCACGCCATCTTCAGCACGCCGGCGGGCGCGGCCAACCGGCTGGTCATCAACCTGCAGCCCAAGGACGGGCTGGAGCTGCACCTGCTGGCGCAAGGCGCCGACAAACGCCTGGCCAGCGGCCAGCGCAGCAGCACCCAACTGGCGCCCGTGCAGCTTGACTTGGACTTTGACAAACGCTTTGGCTCTGAACGCGTTGGCGCCTATGAACGCCTGTTGCTCGACGTCATCGAAGGCCGTTTGAACCTGTTTGTGCGCAGCGACGAGCAAGAAGAAGCATGGCGCTGGGTCGAACCCATTTTGGACGCCTGGCGCCAAGACAGCCAAGGCCCACGCCCCTACGCCGCCGGCACCTGGGGCCCAAGCGCCGCCAGCGCGATGATCGCGCGTGATGGCTTTTGTTGGAGCGAGGAATGTTAGACCGCATCAAAGCCTGCCTGCCTTCGCTGGCCCCCGCTGAGCAGCGGGTGGCCAAGCTGGTGCTGAGCGACCCGCGGGCTTTTGCCAACTTGCCCATCAGCGCGCTGGCTGAGCGCTCGCATGTGAGCAAACCCACGGTGGTGCGCTTTTGCCGCAGCCTGGGTTATGACGGTCTGAGTGATTTCAAGCTCAAGCTGGCCGGCAGCGTGAGTGAGGGTGTGCCCTTTATCCACCGCAGCGTGGACTCGGATGACAAGGTCAGCGACGTGGTGGTCAAGGTGATTGACAACACCGTGTCGGCTTTTTTGAAGTACCGCAACGACGCCAGCACCTTTGCCATCAGCAAAGCGGTCGACGCCCTGCTGCTGGCCTGCCAGACCGGCAAGCGCATCGAGTTCATTGGTGTGGGCAACTCCGGCATCGTGGCACAAGACGCGCAGCACAAGTTCTTTCGCCTTGGCGTCAACACCATCGCCTACAGCGACGGCCACATGCAGGTCATGAGCGCATCTCTGTTGGTTGCGGGTGACTGCCTGGTGGTGATCTCCAACTCCGGCCGCACGCGCGACCTGATGGACGCCACCGACATCGCGCGCAAAAAAGGCGCCACCGTCATCGTCATCACGGCCAGCGGCTCACCACTGGCCGCTGCCGGCCATGTGCACCTGTCGGCCGACCACCCTGAGGGCTATGACCGCTACAGCCCCATGGTCTCGCGGCTCTTGCACCTGATGATCATCGACATTTTGGCCACCACAGTGGCCCTGCGCGTGGGCAGCCCCAAATTGCAACCGTTGCTGCAAGACATGAAAAACAACCTGCGCAACAAACGCTACGCTTGAGGCCGCGCGGCGTCAGCGCCCGGCCGTGCCCAGCACCACCGGGCCGTACCAGGCCTGTGTCTTGGAACGTGTGTTGTCGGTGTCGGTCATGATGCCCACTGCCATCAGCCGCCCCGGCTCCTCACCAAAGGCGGCTACAAAGTCGGCGCGTATGTCGCGCTCATAGTCCAGCCAGCGGTTCAAGCGGTCAGGCCCTGACTCCAGCACCAATTTGCGAATACGATCGGTGCGCGAGCTTTTCAACACCGTGCCCGGCACATGGTGGTTGCTCCAGACGTACATCAAGGTGGCGTAAGGCATCTCTTCGCCGGTCAGTGTGCGTGCCAGCTCTGAGAGCATGTGGTCACGCGGCGACATGCGCGAGCGGTCGCCGTCAAAGGCCAGCACCAGGCGCACCGGAGAATCTTCTTTTTCACGCAGGCCCAAGTCTGCGCCCGCTATCAAGCCGGGTACTTTCCACGAAAAGCGCAAACCTGCCAGCTGCGCCGGATCAATGCTCACAATTTTGCGCAGCATGCTGACCGCACTCCCGGAGCGAACACCCATGGCCCGCCGGCCATCAACTTGCAGGTAAGCAAACTGGTTGGCCGTTTTGCCCGGGAAAGTCAGGTGCTGCCAGCGACTGGCAGCACTTGGTGCTTGCTCCGCCGGCAAAGCATCACCCACCGAGGCCATATCCCAAGGCGTTGGTGCGCGCAGCGCTTGAGTGGTGACATCCGACTCCGGCCCATGGGCACAAGCGCCCAACAACGCGGTCAGCAACACGCAGCCGAACACTCGCCAAGCCCGGCCTTGCGGCTCAGGGGGCTTTGACGCCAAGTCCAGCGCTTGCTGCGGAAATGTTTGCTCAGGCATACGGTTCTGAACTACCCCCATGAAAAAACCCCGCCATGTTGCCACAGCGGGGTTTGACTTCTAAACCTTCAGCTGACTGATGTCAGCCAGGTGATTAGAAGCTGTGGGCCAGCCTGATACGGCTTTGTGTTCCGTTTTTGCCTGTGGCCAGGCCTTTCATGGTACCTTGAGCCACAGTAATGGCAGTGCGCTTGCTGAGATCATATTTGGCGCCGAATTCAGTCATCTTGACGTCACCACGAGTGAACCTGTGAGCACCCAGGGTAATGGCGCCCATTGGCGCTGTCACAGCAAAGCCGCTGGCGGCTTTGGCAGTTGAATCCGTAGTGGTTTTGTCATCCCAACCGTAAGCAACAGTGGCAAAACCCGCGTTGTAGGACACTTTAAATTCACTCTGGTTTTTCTTCACTGTTGAACCACTGTTCAATGCATGGCTCTTGAGTGCATACCCAGCAGAAACAGGGCCGTTGGTGTAACCCACGCCCAGCACATTGACGGATTTTGCATTTGTGGTGGGCACGCTGATGCCGCCGTCGTTGCCTTCAACGTAGGCCACGCTGGCTGTTAAGCCACTGATGGCGGGGGCAGTGAACTGCACCATGTCAACAGCAGGGCGTGTTGTGATGGATTCATAGTAGCCGTCAGGCAAGCTGATTGCAGACGAAGCAATGTCACCAAGCTGATCGCCAGAACGGGTTTGGCGAATAGCAATTGTGCCGAAACCACCAGACACGGCCATACCAGAGTCAGCGCGGGTTATTGGAGCGCCGCGAAAGTTACCACTTTCCCATGTCATGTCAAACGAAGCCTTGAGGCCGCCGCCGAGGTCTTCCACACCTGCCAATTTGATTTCGGCGGAGGTATTGGCCAAGCCTTTGGCGTCTACTGTGGAGTCGGCAGCAGCAGCAGAGGCAGCGCCGGTAGCGGAGTTCACTGTAAGCAAAGTACCGTTAGCCGTTGTGTTGGTCAGGTCTTTTTGGTAGCTAAAAGCGTAAGCGCCAGAAATAGTCACGGTGGACTGAGCAGAAGCTGCAGTCACGGCGGCCAAAGCAGCCAGGGCAATCAGGGATTTTTTCATTGAGAGTTACTCCAAAGTTAAACATAGGGCTCCAGGGCTTTGAGGACCCGGGCCAACCTCCCATTTAGGAAGCTGTTGCTATTGCACCAGAGGGCGGGGGCCAAGGCAAAGGAAACTGCTGCGGAAATTTCTTTTCGTTGCAGCCCAGCAACAAACCGACCGACTTCTGGCGCGTTCGCAGTGGCTACACTGGCAAAAAGACCGCCCGGCACCCGCCCAGGCCTGGCAAGCTGGCCTGTTTTTGCTTGTTTGGCTTGTTTGAATACGAAAGAAGCGCATGGACACCCCTTTGAACTCTGTTTTGGCTGCCGCTGACGGCGCATTACGCACTTTGTTTTCAAAACCGCGCGCCAGTCAGCCCTGCCCCACGCTGGCCAATGAGCTGACTGTGCTCAATGCGGATGACAAAGCGCTTTCAGGTGCGCTGATGCGGGTGAACCATGTGGGCGAGGTTTGCGCCCAGGCGCTGTATGCAGCGCAAGCCCTCAGCACGCGCGACCCCCTGCTGCGTCAGAAGTTTTTAGACGCCGGCCGGGAGGAAGGCGACCACCTTGCCTGGACGCAGGAGCGCTTGGACGAGTTGGGCGCACGGGCATCGCTGCTCAACCCGCTTTGGTACGCAGGCGCCTTCGGCATGGGCCTGTTAGCGGGGCGGCTGGGGGACCGTGTCAGCCTGGGTTTTGTGCAAGAAACTGAGCGGCAGGTCGAGTCGCACCTGGCCAGCCATTTAGAAAGGCTGCCCGCCGGGGACCACGCTTCGCGGGCCATCGTTGCGCAGATGAAGGCCGATGAGGCGCGCCACGCGGCCGACGCGCAAGCTGCCGGCGCCCGTGAGTTGCCGGCACCTGTCAAAAGCCTGATGCGCGCCGCCGCCAAATTCATGACGACGGTGGCGCACCGGGTTTGAAACTGGGGCAAATACAGCGCCCCACCCGCGAGCAAGCAGACCTCAGTCCACCAGCGGCTGAGTTCGAAGCGAAAACATTTCAACCGTTTGCGCCAACATGGCGACGTGATCATGCGCGGCATGAAGAGCCATGTGCAAGGTTTTAGGCTGGTCAATGTATTCGTGAACCATCAGGTTGCGCAACTTGCGCACAGCCAACCATTCATCTGCACTGGCCAGAAGCCCGAGCTTTTCGGCACGGTCCAAGTTCTCCAGAACCGCGCCCGATCCCTCCTCCATCGCCTTCAGCCATGCGGGAAGAAACTTGTCCCCCAATAAATCTTGAAGTCGGCCAAAGCGAGCCACGAAAGCATCCACCCGCTCTGAAAAATCAATGTCCTGGAGGCGCAACACCAGTTCATCAGGGTTAAACGGGGTTTTAAATAGCCTTGCGTCAGTCTGCTGCAGGTGCAGTAGCTCGGCCTGCGCAGTCTTGAGCAGGCCAGTCAAGCGCTCACGGTCACCCTTGGCGAGCTTGTCTTTGAAATTTGGCGACAGAGAACTCATGTGAGCAAGACGCCCTCTGAAAGTGCAATGTTATCCACGGGCAAGCTGGCTTGCACACCATCTAGTAGACGAACATCTACCTTGCGCCCATCGAGTTGGCGCTGCAATTGGGCCGCCAGCAAAGAGGCCTCCCAGATTGGGTTGTCCACCTGTTCCGGGACAAGCACGTGCAAGTCGATGTCACCGCCCTTGGCTGTGTCATCCAGCCGGGAGCCATACAAACGCACCTGTGCTCCGGCGCCCCAACGCAAGGCGACAGCCTGGTGAATGATGGCTTGAGAACGAGAAGAAAGTCTCATGGTTTTAAGGATAACGGATTCAGACGACCGCCACCAGCTCAAAGCTGGTCGTGATGTCTGCCGTCTTGCCCAGCATGATGGTGGCAGAGCAGTATTTGTCGTGGCTCATGGCGATGGCGCGCTCAACTGCGCTGCTCGTCAGGCCTTTGCCGGTGACCACGAAGTGCATGTTGATTCGGGTGAACACTTTGGGGTCGACTTCGGCGCGCTCTGCGCTGAGCTTGACCGAGCAGCCGCGCACGTCTTGCCTGCCGCGTTTGAGGATCAGCACCACGTCGTAGGCGGTGCAGCCGCCGGCGCCGGCCAGCACGGTTTCCATGGGGCGCGGGGCCAGGTTGGCGCCGCCGTTGTCGGGTTTGGCGGCGTCTGGGGCGCCGTCCATCACCAGGGTGTGGCCGCTGCCGGTCTGCGCTACAAAAGACATGGCCGATCCCTCACCCGGTGTGGCGGGCGGGCCTGCCCAGCTGACTATGCATTCCATGAATAACTCTCTTTCATATTCAAAATAGCTTAACTGGTGCCTGCTAAAACCCGTGTTTTTAGCCTTTTTGTAAGGAATTCATGTTGCTCTGCAACATTGAATCGTTATACTGAAATCTAGCAACATTCAACTGACATTTCAGTGCGTTCAACTTCGGGCGCAGCAAGAATCAGCCACAGATTGTTGCACCGCTTGTCTCCTCCACTCCGCAAAGAGTGGATTCATGGCCCAGACCTCACGGTCTGGGCCTTTTTTCTTGGGGCTCTATGATGACGCCAAGAAAGAAAGACCATGTCATCACCCAAACTCAAGCCCGCTGACTACCTGAAAAAAATCCTCACGGCCCGCGTTTATGACGTGGCGGTCGAGTCTGCTTTGGAGCCGGCCAAAAACCTGAGCCTGCGCTTGAAAAACACGGTTCTTCTCAAGCGTGAAGACCAGCAGGCGGTGTTCAGCTTCAAGCTGCGCGGCGCTTACAACAAGATGGCGCACTTAAGCCCCGCGCAACTCAAAAAGGGCGTGATCTGCGCCTCTGCCGGCAACCATGCGCAAGGTGTGGCGCTGAGCGCCAACAAGCTGGGTACGCGCGCTGTGATCGTCATGCCGGCGACCACGCCGCAGCTCAAGGTAGACGCGGTGCGCGCACTGGGCGGCGAGGTGCTGCTGCACGGCGACAGTTACTCGGACGCTTATCTGCACGCCGCCATGCTGGAGAAAAAAAAGGGCCTGACTTTTGTGCACCCCTTTGATGACCCCGATGTGATTGCCGGCCAGGGCACGATTGCCATGGAAATACTGCGACAAATTCAAGGCGTGAGTCAGGGTAAGCTCGACGCGGTGTTTGTCGCCATCGGCGGCGGCGGGCTGATATCCGGCGTGGCCAACTACATCAAGGCGGTGCGGCCTGAGATCAAGGTGATTGGCGTGCAGATGAACGATTCGGACGCCATGATCCGGTCCGTCGAAGCGCACAAACGCGTAGCGCTGCAAGACGTGGGGCTGTTTTCAGACGGCACGGCGGTCAAGCTGGTGGGCGAGGAAACCTTTCGCATCAGCCGCGAGCTGGTGGATGAATTCATGACCGTGGACACCGATGCAGTGTGCGCCGCCATCAAAGATGTGTTTGTCGACACGCGCAGCATTGTTGAGCCGGCCGGTGCGCTGGCGGTGGCCGCCATCAAGCAGTACGTGGCCAAACACAAAACCCAGGGGCAGACTTACGCCGCGATTTTGTGCGGCGCCAACATGAACTTTGACCGCCTGCGCTTTGTCGCCGAGCGCGCCGAAGTGGGCGAAGAACGCGAAGCGCTGTTTGCCGTGACCATTCCCGAAGAGCGTGGCAGCTTCAAGCGCTTTTGCGAGTTGATCGGTGAGCTGCCCGGCGGCCCGCGCAGCGTGACCGAGTTCAACTACCGCATCAACGACGGGACCGAGGCCCATGTGTTCGTCGGCCTGACCACGCAGGGCAAGGGCGAAAGCCGCAAGATCGCCGCCACCTTCAGCAAACACGGTTTCAAGGCGCTGGACTTGACGCATGACGAGCTGGCCAAGGAACATGTGCGCCACATGGTGGGCGGACACAGCGCGCTGTCTAAAGACGAGCGTTTGCTGCGCTTTGTGTTCCCGGAGCGGCCGGGCGCCTTGCTCAAGTTCTTGTCAACCATGCGGCCGGGCTGGAACATCAGCTTGTTTCACTATCGCAATCAGGGTGCTGACTACGGCCGTATTCTGGTCGGCTTGCAAGTACCCAAAACCGACAACGCTGCTTTCAAGTCCTTTTTAGCCACCCTGGGTTACCCGCACGTGGAAGAAACTGACAACCCGGTTTACAAGCTGTTTTTGAAGAGTTGAGGTGGACGCGGGGAGGGGATGGATCCCCGCCTTTGCGAGGATGACGAGAAAAAGATGGAACCCGCGTGCGCGAATATGGCGAGAAAAAGATGGATCCCCGCCTTCGCGAGGATGACGCGGAGAAAGCTCCCGTCATTCCTGCGCAGAGCCTGCCCTCGACCTGATCGGGGGCAGGAATCCATCCCTGTCTTTCATCAGCGTGACCATTTTTGGAGAGCAATCGCATGGCAAATCTAGACGGACAGCTGGTGGTGGCCATTTCCTCGCGGGCGCTGTTTGACTTTGAAGATGAAAACCGCGTCTTTGAAGAAGGCATGGCGCAGCCGCTGCTCGATGGCGCCAAGCGCGATGCGGCTTACATGCAACTGCAACTGGAACGGCTCGACGTGCCGGCCAAACCGGGCGTGGCGTTTTCTTTGGTCAAAAAACTGCTGGCTTTCAATGACGCGCCTGAGAGCCCGGGGCAAGCGACGGTCAATGGCAAACCGGCGCAGCGTGTCGAGGTGGTGATCCTCTCGCGCAATGACCCGGTGTCAGGCATGCGCGTGTTTCGTTCGGCGCAGCATTACGGGCTGAGTATTCAGCGCGGGACGTTTAACCGCGGCGAGCCGCCCTGGCGCTATCTCAAGCCCTTGCATGCCAATTTATTTTTGTCCACGCACCTGAGCGACGTACGCGCCGCGTTGGACGCCGGCGTGCCGGCGGCGCAGGTTTACCCGCATTCGGCGCACGCCAGTGACCAGCATCCGCATGAAGTGCGAATTGCCTTTGACGGCGATGCGGTGCTGTTTTCAGACGAGGCTGAGCGCGTGTTTCAGTCGCAAGGGCTGAACGCTTTTCAGCAACACGAGCGCGACAACGCGGCGCAGCCGCTGCTGGCCGGCCCTTTCAAGCCGCTGCTCGAAGCGCTGCACCGGTTGCAGGAAGCCGGCACCTCGCGCATGCGCATCCGCACCGCGCTGGTCACAGCGCGCAGCGCGCCTGCGCATGAACGGGCCATCCGTACGCTGATGGACTGGAACATCCAGGTCGACGAAGCGATGTTTTTAGGCGGCCTGGCCAAGGGCGAGTTTTTACGCGAGTTCGAGCCGGATTTTTTCTTTGACGACCAGACTGGTCACGTCAACTCTGCCGCGCTGCATGTGCCTTCGGGTCATGTGGCCAGCGGCGTTTCAAACCCCAAGGCCTGACAATGGGCCCGCTCTGCACACGGTGCATCTGTCTTTGAGCGTATGAAAAACAAACAACTGTTGCTGCTGCTTGGCTTGGTCGCCGCCGTGCTGGCTTTTGTGGTGTTCGATCTTGGACGCTACCTCAGTCTGAGCTACCTGCAGCAAAGCCAGCAGGCTTTCAGTGACTTGTACGCAGAGCACCCCTGGCGTGTCAGCGCCGCTTACTTTGCGGTGTATGTGCTGGTGACAGCGCTTTCGCTGCCGGGCGCCGTGGTGTTGACGCTGGCCGGTGGCGCCGGCCTGGGCTTGGTCTGGGGCACCTTGCTGGTGTCTTTTGCGTCTAGCCTGGGCGCCACGCTGGCCATGCTGAGCGCGCGCTACCTGCTGCGCGGCGCAACAGAAAAACGCTTCGCCAGCTGGCTCGCAAGCATCAACCAGGGTGTGGAGCGTGACGGCGGTTTTTATCTTTTCTCGCTACGCCTGATGCCGGTGCTGCCGTTTTTTGCACTCAATGTGCTGATGGGCCTGACGCGCATGAAGACCTGGACGTTTTACTGGGTCAGCCAGCTCGGCATGCTGGCCGGTACGCTGGCTTATGTTAATGCCGGTACGCAATTGGCACAGATCGATTCGCTGGCCGGAGTGCTCTCGCCCGCTGTGTTGGGCTCGTTTGCCGTGCTCGGCCTGTTACCGCTGGCCGCACGCAAAGGCCTGGCGCTGCTAGAGCGGCGCAAAGTCTACGCACGCTGGCAAAGTCAGCGGCCACTCAAGTTTGACCGCAACCTGATCGTCATCGGCGCGGGCGCTGGCGGTTTGGTGTCGGCCTATATCGCAGCAGCTGTGAAAGCCAAAGTCACCTTGGTTGAAGCGCACAAAATGGGCGGCGACTGCCTGAACTACGGCTGCGTGCCCAGCAAGGCCTTGATCCAGAGCGCCCGGCTGGCGCAGCAGATGCGCCAGGCCTCGCGTTATGGCTTGCAGGACGCTGTGCCGCAGTTCAGTTTCAAGGCGGTGATGCAGCGCATCCACGCGGTGATTGCCGCCATTGCGCCGCATGACAGCGTGGCGCGTTACACCGCGCTGGGCGTTGAGGTACTGCAAGGCCATGCCCGCATCATCAACCCCTGGACTGTTGAGATCTCGCTGGCCGAAGGCGGCACACAGCGCCTGAGCACGCGCAGCATCGTCATTGCGGCCGGCGCGCAAGCGGTGCTGCCCGACATACCTGGCTTGAGCGAAGCCGACTATGTCACCAACGACACCTTGTGGGCGCGTTTTGCCCGGCTGGATGCGCTGCCGCAGCGCCTTGTGGTGCTGGGCGGCGGGCCGGTGGGTTGCGAGATGGCGCAGGCTTTTGCGCGGCTGGGCGCCAGCGTCACGCAAGTGGACCTGGGTGAGCGACTGCTGCCGCGTGAAGACGCCGACGTGTCAGCCCTGGTGCAGGCCGCACTGACTGCAGACGGCGTGCAGGTGCTCAACAGCCGGCGTGCGCTGCGCTGCGAAGCCGACCCGCAGCGCCCGGGCGGGCGGCAGCTGGTGCTGCAAGACCTGCGCACTGGCCTGGAATCGCAGGTGGCGTTTGACCAGCTGATATGCGCCATCGGCAGGCGGGCGCGCACAAGTGATTACGGACTCCAAGCGCTGGGCATACCTGCGGCGGCCACGGTGCAAACCAACGAGTACCTGCAAACCATTTACCCCAACATCTATGCCGCCGGTGACGTGGCCGGACCCTACCAGCTCACGCATGCGGCGGCGCACCAGGCCTGGTATGCGGTGGTCAATGCGCTGTTTGGCAGTTTCAAAAAATTCAAGGTCGACTACCGCGTGATGCCGCAGACCACCTTTGTGGACCCCGAAGTTGCGCGCGTCGGCCTGAACGAGCAAGATGCGCTGGCACAAGGCATCCCCTTTGAGCGAACGCTGTTTGACCTGGCCGAGCTGGACCGCGCCATCGCCGACAGCCAGACCCAGGGCTTTGTGAAAGTGCTGACAGTGCCCGGCAAAGACACTATCTTGGGTGTCACCATCGTCGGCAGCCAGGCCGGCGAACTGCTGGCCGAATACGTGCTGGCCATGAAGCATGGCCTGGGCTTGAACAAGATTCTGGGCACCATCCACAGCTACCCGACCCGGGCTGAGGCCAACAAATACGCCGCCGGCAGCTGGAAGCGCGCCCACCAGCCCGAGCGCCTGCTGGGCTGGCTGCGCAAGTTTCACGACTTCATGCGCGGCTGATGTTGGATTTTGTACGTCGTTTTGAGGCAGCTGAAGATGGATCCCCGCGTTCGCGAGGATGACGCGGGTAAATCTTCGTGACTCCTGCCCTTGGCCGTCATTCCTGCCTCTTTCCGTCCTTCCTGCCCCTTCCCGTCATTCCTGCGCAGAGCCTGCCCTCGACCTGATCGGGGGCAGGAATCCATCCCCGGTTCCTGCTTTATCCACATCGCAGACACAAAAGATGGATCCCCGCGTTCGCGAGGATGACGCGGGTAAAACTTCGTGACTCCTACCCCTTCCCGTCATTCCTGCGCAGAGCCTGCCCTCGACCTGATCGGGGGCAGGAATCCAGCCCAGGTTCCTGCTTTATCCACATCACACACAAAAGATGGATCCCCGCGTGCGCGAGGATGACGTGAGAATGCCCTGTCAATCTTGAGACATCCCCCTGCTACAGTTCTTGCATGTCTGATTCAACCGCTGCTACCTCTCCTTCTGCCGCCGTGGCAGGGCATCCCGAATTCGTCGAGCTGCATCAGCAAAACCCTGAGGCTGTGCGCGCTGAGTTGATCGCCGGTTTGCTGGCGTCGGCGGCTTTCACCTCGCCCAAATACCTGTATGACGCGCTGGGCTCGCGGCTGTTTGAGGCCATCACGGAGCTGCCCGAGTACTACCCAACGCGCACAGAAGCCGCTATCTTCAGGGCCTATGCAGCGGACATGGCGGCCTTGCAACCGGCGGCTGCCACCTTGGTGGACCTGGGTGCCGGCAACTGTGCCAAGGCGGCCGGCTTGTTTGAAGCCTTTGCGCCGGCACGCTATGTGGCGGTGGATATTTCGGTGGCTTTTTTACGCCAGGCGCTGGGCAGCTTGCAAGCGCAACACCTGGGCTTGCCCATGGTGGGCGTGGGCATGGATTTTTCGAGCGCATTTGCCTTGCCCCCTCAAGCGGGTGGCGGCCCCCGTGTTCTTTTTTACCCGGGCTCGAGCATTGGCAACTTCACCCCTGAAGCGGCCTTGCTTTTTTTGCAGCAACTGCGCAGCGCCTGCGAGGGCGGCGGCTTGCTGATCGGCGTTGATCTGTGCAAGCCGCGCGCCTTGCTCGAGCCCGCTTACGACGATGCACTGGGCGTGACAGCAGCCTTTAACCGCAATTTGCTGATGCACCTCAACGCCTTGATCGGCAGCAATTTCAAGCTGGCGGACTGGCAGCATGTGGCTTTTTTCAACGAAGCAGATTCTCGCATCGAAATGCATTTGCAGGCGCTGCGCGCTGTCACTGTCAGCTGGACCGGCGGCGAGCGGCATTTTGCCAAAGATGAGCGCATCCACACCGAAAACTCTTACAAATGGCGACAGGCCGATTTTGCAAAATTGCTGCTTTCAGCCGGCTTTGCACAAACCCGGGCCTGGACCGATGAACGCGGCTGGTTCGCCGTGTTTTGGGCGGCGGCCTGAGGCTTGTCATGCACGCGGTCAATGCACACGTCGGGCCTTTGCGCATCGTCATCGTCAGCCCGGCGCTGGCCGATGCCAACAACGGCAACTGGCAAACCGCACAGCGCTGGCAAAGCCTGCTGACGCCGCACGATGTGCGCATTGTCAAGACCTGGCCTGACCCGGCCGCCCGCAGAGCAGGTGCACGGCCCGACGATGTGATGCTGGCTTTGCATGCGCGCCGCTCAGCCGATTCGGTGGCCGCCTGGGCTGCGCGCCCTGCGGGACTGCGCGGGCTGGCGGTGGTACTCACCGGCACTGATTTATACAGAGACATCCAAACCGACGCAGTAGCCCAACGCTCCCTGGCACTGGCCACCCAACTGGTGGTTTTGCAAGAGCGCGGCCCCGAGGCCATGCCGGCCGAACTGCGCAGCAAGACGCGTGTTATTTTCCAGTCCACCCCCGCGCTGGCGCCAGTGCACAAGCCGCCCCCGGGCACGCAATTGCGCGCGCTGATGGTGGGTCATTTACGCCAAGAAAAATCGCCCGAAACGCTGTTTGAAGCAGCGCATTGGCTGACGGGCGAAAGTGGCCTGTTCATCGACCACATCGGTCAAGCGCTGGACGCAGACCTGGGCAAGCAGGCTCAGGCAACCGCCGCCGCATGCCCGCTGTACCGCTGGCTGGACGGCCAGCCGCACGCAGCCACGCGCCGGCACATACAACGCGCGCATGTGTTGGTGCACGCCAGCCACATTGAAGGTGGCGCCCATGTGCTGATGGAGGCGGTGTGCAGTGGCACGCCGGTACTGGCCTCGCGTATTCCCGGCAATGTCGGCATGCTGGGCGAAGACTATGCCGGCTACTTTGAGCCCGGCCATGCGCAGGGCTTGGCGGATTTGCTGCGGCGCTGCCGCGATGACGCTCAATGGCTGGCACACTTAAGAGCGCAATGCGCTTTGCGCGCGCCGCTTTTTGCACCAGCGCAAGAGGCCGCTGCGCTGCACAGCCTGGTGCTGGCGCTGACAGCTTGAATGACAGGCATGAACGAAACAACATGAACAAGGTCTTTGATGCAATCGAGTGAACAGCCGGTCCTGCGCGATATTGTGCTGGTCGGCGGCGGCCACAGCCATGCTGTCGTGCTCAAGATGTGGGGCATG
>JAIPDA010000021.1 GCA_021737905.1 Rhodoferax sp. | reverse complement strand
CGCTGGTGATTGTCTCGGTGGTGATCTGCCACCGGCTCGAGCAGTCGCGCATAGGCCGCGCCTGGATGGCCATACGCGAAGACGAAATCGCCGCCAAAGCCATGGGCATCAACACCCGCAACCTCAAGCTGCTGGCCTTCGGCATGGGCGCCACCTTTGGCGGCATCTCCGGCGCCATGTTCGCCGCCTTCCAGGGCTTTGTCTCGCCCGAGTCCTTCAGCCTCATGGAGTCGGTGATGATCGTCGCCATGGTGGTGCTGGGCGGCATCGGTTATCTGCCCGGTGTTATTTTGGGGGCCTTGCTGCTGGCCGCTTTGCCCGAAGTGCTGCGCCACGTGGCCGGCCCGCTGCAGGCCATGACCGACGGCCGCATTGACTCGGCCATCTTGCGCCAGCTCTTGATTGCCCTGGCCATGATCAGCATCATGCTGCTGCGTCCGCGCGGCCTGTGGCCTGCGCCCGAGCACGGCAAGTCGCTTGCCAAACCGAACGCTTAAGGACACAAGGCCATGAGCGAAACCATCCTCAAAGTTGCCGGCGTTTCCAAACGCTTTGGCGGGCTGCAAGCTTTGTCTGAGGTCGGCATTCACATCCAGCGCGGTCAGGTCTACGGCCTGATCGGGCCCAACGGTGCCGGCAAGACCACGTTTTTCAATGTGCTCACCGGCCTGTACACGCCCGACAGTGGCACTTTCGAGCTGGCCGGCAAACCCTACCAGCCCAGCGCCGTGCATGAAGTCGCCAAGGCCGGCATTGCCCGCACTTTCCAGAACATCCGGCTGTTTGCCGAAATGACCGCGCTCGAAAACGTCATGGTCGGCCGCCACATCCGCACCCATTCGGGCTTGCTGGGCGCCATCTTTCGCACGCCCGGTTTCAAGGCCGAAGAAAAAGCCATTGCCGAGCGCGCGCAAGAACTGCTGGAGTACGTGGGCATCGGCAAGTACGCCGACTTCAAGGCGCGCACTCTGAGCTACGGCGACCAGCGCCGGCTCGAGATCGCCCGCGCCCTGGCCACTGATCCGCAACTGATCGCACTCGACGAGCCGGCCGCCGGCATGAACGCGACCGAAAAAGTGCAGCTGCGCGAGCTGATCGACCGCATCCGCAACGACAACCGCACCATCTTGCTGATCGAGCATGACGTCAAACTGGTGATGGGCCTGTGCGACCGCGTCACCGTGCTGGACTACGGCAAGCAAATCGCCGAAGGCGCGCCGGCCGATGTGCAAAAAGACGAAAAAGTCATCACCGCCTACCTTGGCACCGGACATTGAAGAAGCGCAACCATGGCAAACACTCTGCTCAAAGTCACCGGCCTGAAAGTCGCCTACGGCGGCATCCAAGCCGTCAAGGGCGTTGACTTCGAAGTCCGCGAAGGCGAGCTCGTCACGCTCATCGGCTCTAACGGCGCCGGCAAAACCACCACCATGAAAGCCATCACCGGCACGCTGGCAGCGGCCGAAGGCGACATCGAGTACCTGGGTAAAAGCATCAAGGGCAAGGGCTCCTGGGACCTGGTGCGCGAAGGCCTGGCCATGGTGCCTGAAGGCCGCGGCGTCTTCACCCGCATGACCATCACTGAAAACCTGCAGATGGGCGCCTACATCCGCACCGACAAACCCGAAATCGCCAACGACATTGACATGGTGTTCGGTATTTTCCCGCGCCTCAAAGAACGCAAAGACCAGCTGGCCGGCACCATGTCAGGTGGCGAGCAGCAGATGCTGGCCATGGGCCGCGCACTCATGAGCCGGCCCAAAGTGCTGTTGCTGGACGAGCCCTCGATGGGCCTGTCGCCCATCATGGTGGACAAGATTTTTGAAGTGGTGCGCGACGTCTCTGCACGCGGCGTCACCATTTTGCTGGTCGAGCAAAACGCCAGCCGGGCGCTCGGCATTGCCGACCGCGGCTACGTCATGGAGTCCGGCACCGTCACCATGAACGGGCCGGCCAAAGACTTGCTCAATGACCCGCGGGTGCGGGCTGCTTATTTAGGTGAGTGAGCAGGGCGAGTAGCCCTGACTCAATCTACCTTCGCGCCCGAGGCCTTGACCACGGCCTCGTACTTGGCCAGTTCATTTTTCATGAACGCGCCAAACTGCTCCGGCGTGTTGGCCACCGGCTCGGCCATCAGAGAGGCAAAGCGTGTCTTGGCTTCGGGTGTGTTGAGCGCCGCCACAAAAGCCTGGTTGAGTTTGCTCACCACATCTTTCGGCATGCCGGCAGGCGCCACCAGGCCCCACCAGGTGTCGATCTGAAAACCCTTGAGCGTTTCAGCCACAGCGGGAATGTCGGGCAGCATGGCGCTGCGCTGCGCCGTGGTCACGGCCAGCGCCTTGAGCTTGCCGGACTTGATGTTGGCCGAAGCCGTGGCCAGGTTGTCAAAGTTAAAGTCCACCTGCCCGCTGAGCAGCGCCAACTGCGCCGGGTTGCCGCCGTTGTACGGAATGTGCAGCGCAAAAATACCGGCCTCTTTTTTGAACATCTCGCCGGCCAGGTGCCCGGCGCTGCCGTTGCCGCCACTGGCGTAATTGAGTTTGGCCGGGTTCACTTTGGCGTAAGCAATCAGATCAGCCAGGGTGTTGATCTTCAGGCGCTGCGCCGTCTCGGCGTTGATCACCAGCACATTGGGCACGCGCAGCATTTGGGTGATGGGTGCAAAGTCTGTGGCCGCGTTGTAGGGCATCTTGGCGTACAGCCAGGGGTTGATGGCGTGGGTGGCCACGGCCGCAATGCCGATGGTCAGGCCGTCTGGCGCTGCCTTGGCAATGGCGTCCGCGCCAATGTTGCCGCCGCCGCCCGGGCGGTTTTCAATGATGACGGTGCCCAGAGAATCTTTCACGCGCTCGGCCATCAAACGCGCTGTGATGTCGATCGGCCCGCCCGGCGCGTAAGGCACGATGATGCGTATCGGTTTGGTTTGCGCCAGCGCAGCCGGGGCGCCGCAAGCCAGCGCGCTCAGCAGCGTCAGAGCAGACAGCGTGAGGGCACGCCTGAAAGAAATGGAAGAGGGTGTGTGTTTCATGATGTTTGCAAGTCCTTGGCCTTGTCGGCTTCTGTGGTGAATGAATCGGCAAAAAATTCGTCTTCAGGCAGTCCGGCCAGCGCGGTGTAGTCGGCCTTGGCCGAGTCAATCACGATAGGCGCACCGCAAGCATAAACCTGGTGGCCCGACAGGTCGGCAAAGTCTTGCAGCACCGCCTTGTGCACAAAGCCGGTACGGCCTTGCCACTGGTCTTCAGGCAGCGCGTCAGACACCACCGGCACAAAGCGCAGCTGCGGCATCTCGGCCAGGCGGGCCTGCACCCAGTCTTGCATGTAAAGGTCAGCCGGCCGGCGGCCGCCCCAGTACAGCACGGCAGGGCGGGTGATGCCCTTGAACTGCATGTGCTCGATGAGCGCCTTGATGGGCGCAAAGCCTGTGCCCGAGGCCAGCAAAATCATGGGCTTGGCGCTGTCTTCGCGCAAAAAGAAACTGCCATAAGGCCCTTCAATGCGCAAAATGTCTTTTTCCTTCATGGTGCCAAACACCTGGTCGGTGAACTTGCCGCCCGGCATGTGGCGGATGTGCAAATCAAGGCCCGGTGTCTCGGTTTGGGTGTGCGGCGCGTTGGCCATCGAGTAGCTGCGACGGTCGCCGTCACGCAGCAAAAACTCCACATACTGACCGGCGTGGTACTTGAAAACTTCGCTGGCCGGCAGCTGCAGGCGCAGTGCCATGACGTCGTGCGACAAGCGCTGCAAGCCGGCCACGCGCACCGGCATTTTTTTAATCTGAAAAGCGTTTTCTTCCGTTACCTGACGCGACTCCAGCACCAGGTCGGTTTGCGGCACGGCGCAGCAGGTCAGCACAAAACCGGCGGCCTCTTCTTGGTCCGACAAGGCCTTGGCCTGGTGCGGGCCGTGGGTCACGCTGCCTTCGAGCTTTTTGCATTTGCAGGAACCGCAGGCGCCGTCTTTGCAACCGTAGGGCATACCGACACCCTGGCGGATGGCCGCGGCCAGCACGGCCTCGTCCGGGTTGACGCTGAAACTGCGGCCGCTGGGCTGCACGGAGACTTGAAAACTCATCTTGTTATCCTTGGGGTACTTGGCCGCGGGTCAAACCGCTAATTTTGCCCTCAAACGCATGCCCACTTTTCTAGGCGCTTTACCGTCGCGCTTTCGTCGTCCCCGCCTGCTCATTGTGGGATGCGGCGACGTCGGCCAGCGCGTGGCTGCGCAGCTGCCCCGCAGCGTGCGTTTGCTGGCACTGACTTCGTCGCCGGAGCGCCTGGCCAGCCTGCGCGCGCAAGGCACCACTCCCTTGCAGGGCAACCTGGACCGGCCCGCCACGCTGCGCCGCCTGTCGGGGCTGGCCACGCAGGTGCTGCACCTGGCGCCGCCACCCACTGAAAACCTGATTGACTGGCGGCGTGACCCGCGCACCCTGGCCCTGCTGCGTGCGCTGCGTTTGCGCAGCTTGCCGCAGTCCGTGGTCTACGGCTCCACCAGCGGTGTTTATGGCGACTGCGGCGGCGAGTGGGTTAACGAAGCGCGCGCCGTCAACCCGGGCACGCCCCGCGGCCAGCGCCGCGTAGACGCCGAGCAGCAACTGCGGTTTTTTGGGCGCGCCACCGGCACCCGGGTGCATGCGCTGCGCATTCCCGGCATTTACGCACCCGACCGCGAAGGCGGCACGCCGCGCCAGCGCCTGCTCAAGGGCACGGCCGTGCTGCAAGCGCAAGACGACGTTTACACCAACCACATTCACGCCGACGACCTGGCGCGCGCCTGCATCGCCGCCCTGTGGCGCGGCAAGCCGCAGCGCAACACCAATGTCAGCGACGACACCGAACTCAAAATGGGTGACTACTTTGACATGGCCGCCGATCTGTATGGCCTGCCCAAGCCGCCGCGCCTGTCACGCAGCCTGGCCCAGCAGCAATTGCCGCTGATGCTGCTGAGTTTCATGGGCGAATCCAGACGGCTGGACAACCGCCGCCTCAAGCAAGAGCTGGGCTTGCGCTTGCGCTACCCGACGGTGCGCGAAGGCCTGGCCGGCTCTTAAATGCCCGAAGGGCGCTTGAGCGTGAGCAAGCGGTCTTCCGGCTTGACCTGCAACACCTTGATTTCGGCGCCTTGCAGCACGGTCAGCCGGACCAGGGCGTCAGGTGCGCTGCGCGCCCACAGTTGCTTGTAAAACAGTGCCAGGCTGTTGACCGTCACGTCATCCACCGCCAGCACCACATCGCCGGCGCGCAGGCCGGCCATTTGGGCAGGGCTTTCTTCGTTCACACGCAGAATCTGCACCCGTCCGCCCTGGTCGGTGGAGGTCAGGCCCAGCCAGGGCCGCCGGCTTTGCGCGCTGGTGCCCGACTTGCGCAGCTCGCCCAAAATGGGTTGCAAAAGATCGACAGGCACAAACATATTGCCGGGTACGCGGCGGTTTTCGCCCAGCGCATCACCCACCAGCAAAGAGCCTATGCCCAGCAACTCGCCTTGCTGGTTGAACAAGGGCGCGCCGCTGTGGTTGCCGCTGCCGGCCGACACGGGCGGGCTGGTGAAAATGGCGTTGTCTAAGTGGTATTCCCAGTTGCCGGAAAAAGCCCGCTGGCTGACCAGCTGCGTCATGCTCACGTCACTGTCTTCGCCCCGGGTGTTGGCGCCGGTGGCGGCCATCAGCGGCTCGCCGTTTCTCACCCCCTTCATGCTGCCAAGCGGCACGGGTTTGACGCCGCGCAAAGGCAGCAGCGGCTTGACCAGCCCGAAACCGGTGGCAATGTCATAGGCCACGGCCACGGCCGGCACGGCCTTGCGGTCTTGGGTGATGATTTCGATCTGATCGGCTTCGAGCATCAGGTAGCCGATGGTCAACACCAGCCCGTCAGCGTCAATCACCACGCCCGAGCCCACGCGTTGGCGGCCCAGAGTGCGCGCTGAGCGTGCGCCTTCTGCCGCTTTCACCTGAATGCCCACCACCGCCGCACTGGCGACGCTCAGGGCCTGCATTTGGCGCTCGGCCGCACTGGCCGGGGCTGTGACTGCCGCCGCGGGCGGGGCAAAGGCCAGCAGGCTGATAAGCAGCAGCGCCCAAGCCAGAGCCGCTTGGCGAAGGTCAAAGGCCGGGGCGTTGGATAAAAAAGCAGTACAGCGGCAAATCAGGGTGGCTGGCATGGCGATGTTCCCAAACAAAGTCTTACGAGGATGCGCAGCCAAAGCATGCCTTTATTTGGCATTTGTTGCAAGTTTTCAGGCCCCAAGCAAAGACCTCAACTTGGGCGTATGCTGCAAAACTTATTTCAAGGAGTGATCCGTTGATCAATTTCAAACTCAATGGCGTTGACGTCAAGTCAAGCGCCGACCAAACCGAGCCGCTGCTGCATATTCTCTCGAATGACTTCAAGCTCAATGGCCAAAAATTCGGTTGCGGCAAAGCCCAGTGCGGCTCTTGCACAGTGCTGGTCAATGGCGACCCCCTGCGCAGCTGCGTCGTGCCTTTGTCTGCCGTCAGCGGGCGCTCGGTTGTCACCCTGGAGGGTTTGAGCGTCAAAGGCAAACCCAGTAAATTGCAGCAAGCCTTTGTTCAGGAGCAGGCGGCCCAGTGCGGCTACTGCACCTCCGGCATCATCATGCAGGCACAGGCCCTGCTGGACCGTAATCCGACCCCCACTGAGTCTGAAGTGCGCTCTGCGCTCGACGGCAACCTGTGCCGTTGCGGTGCCCACAACCGCATCGTTCGCGCGGTGATCCGTGCATCGAAAGGAGCTTGAGATGACTGCTTTGAACGCCTCCACATCACGCCGTCGTTTCCTCAAGGGGGCCGGCGCGCTCACGCTGAGCTTTTCTGTTCCTCTGGTAGACGTGTATTCGCAAACCGCCCCTGAAAAACCCAGGCTGGTGGGCGACCTGCAAACCAACCGCATGCTCAGCGCCTGGATCCGTATTCAATCGGCAGACAAATCGGTGCTGCTGATGGTGGGCAAGGTCGAGTTGGGGCAGGGCATCCTGAGCGCCATGCAGCAAGTCTGTGCCGAGGAGCTGGATGTCGATTTTTCGCGCATCCGGATGATCTCCGGCGACACCGCTTTGGTACCCAACGAAGGAACTACCGCCGGCTCGTTCTCCATGCCCAACGGTGCCTCTGCGGTGCAGCAAGCCTCGGCCGAAGTACGCGCCATCCTGTTGGGATTGGCCGCCACCCAGCTCGGACAGCCCACTGCCGGCATGTCTGTGAACGACGGCGTCATCACCGCCGCCAATGGAAGCAAAATCACTTATTGGGACTTGCTGGTGGGCCAATCGCTGCAACGCGAAGCAGACGGCAAGACCAAACCCAAGCCGATTGGCGAGCACCGTGTCATCGGCCGCTCTGTGCCGCGCCCTGACCTGGATGACAAGATTGCAGGCCGGCCGATCTTTCTGCAGGAGCAGCACCCCGCCGGCATGCTTTACGGCTACGTGGTGCGCCCGCCTGCGTACACCGCACGACTGATTTCGCTGGACACCGCCCCCATTGAGCGCATGCCCGGCGTCGTCAAAGTGGTGCGCAGCGGCAGTTTTCTGGGCGTGGTGGCCACACGTGAGGCACAAGCCCTGGCCGCGTCACAAGCCATGACCGCTGCCGCCAAGTGGAATGTGCCCAAAGCATTGCCCACGACAGCAGGCGTCGAGAACTGGCTCATGAAGGCGCCGGTCGATAAAGTGATCGAAACCAAGCGTCAGCCCCGTCTGAGCCCCGGCACGGTGGCCAAGGTGGTCGAAGCCAGCTACTTCCGGCCGTACCACATGCACGCGTCCATCGGCACTTCGGCAGGCATTGCCACCTTGGGCAGTGATGGTGTTTTGGTGGTGCAGACCCACAGCCAGTCGGTGTTTGAAACCCGCATGGCCATTTCCAAAATGCTGGAAATGCCGCTGGAGAAAGTGCGCCTGCAGCACATGCAGGGCTCAGGCTGTTACGGGCACAACATGGCAGACGATGCCGCCGCCGACGCCGCCTTGCTGGCTGTGGCGGTGCCGGGCAAGCCGGTGTTTTTGCAATACACCCGCGAGCAAGAGCACCAGTGGGAGCCCTATGGCTCGGCCATGGTCATCAAGACCAAAGCCGGCCTGGACGCCCAAGGCAATATCCTGGACTGGGACTTGACCCTCTGGTCCACGCCCCACGGCACCCGTCCGGGCGGCCAGCCCGGCAACTTGCTGTCGGCGCGCTACCTCGAAAAACCCTTTGCCATACCCAAGCCCGTCAATGGCGGTGCGCCGAATTTCGCAGCCGACCGCAACGCCATTGCGTTGTATGACTTTCCGGGCCATAACGTCACCACCCACTTCATCACTGACATGCCGGTGCGGGTGTCGTCCACGCGTGGCCTGGGCGCTTATGCCAACGTGGTGGCCATCGAGTCCTTCATTGACGAGCTGGCTTTTGCCGGCGGCATAGACCCGGTCGAATACCGCCTGCGCTTCATGAAAGACCCGCGTGCCCGCGATTCAATTGTCAAAGCCGCAGAAAAATTCGGTTGGAGCCAGTGGCGCAAACGCCCGGGCTACGGCCGCGGAATTGGTTTTGCCAAATACAAAAACATTGCCGGCTACTGCGCCGTTGCCTTGGAAGTGCAAGTCAACCCAGACAGCGGCCGAATTCGCGTGCTGCGCGCTGTGGCCAGCGCCGATGTCGGCCACATCGTCAGCCCCGACGGCGTGAGCAACCAGATCGAAGGCGGCTTGGTGCAGGGCTTGTCTTGGACCCTGAAAGAAGAAGTGCAGATGGACGACACGCAAATCCTGTCGCAAGACTGGAACAGCTACCCCATCCTGACATTTTCTGAAGTGCCGCCCGTCGAAATGGTCTTGATCGACCGCCCCGGCATGCCGTTTTTGGGTGCGGGTGAGGCATCGCAAGGCCCCTCAGGCGCTGCCTTGGCCAATGCGGTGTTTGACGCCACAGGTGTGCGCTTCCGGCGCCTGCCCCTGACGCCTGACCGTGTGTTGCAGGGGTTGAAAAAAGCTTGAGAGAGCTACTGGGGGCATGTCGCAGTCAGGCCTTCTTCACTTCATGGTGAGCACGGTCAATTTGGCTTGTTCCAGCCCCTTAAAGGCGCCCTCACTGCCATCAGGCGCTCAAGGCCCGGGTTGGGGGCGGGTGGGGCGTCCAGCATGGCGGTGAGTTGCTTGAGCCGGTCCTCGTCCAGACTGAAAAAAACCTGATCGAGCACCACCGACCTAGCTTTTTCGCAAGCCGCTTCGAGCACGAAGTCAGAGCGGCTTTTGCCCAGCAGTTGAGCGGCCCTATCGATCAGGTCAAGCTGCTGCGGCAGAGTCCGCAAATTGATGACGGCATCACGCATGGCTGTCTTCCAATCAATACAAAAAAGATACACAGACGATAGTCGAATGTGTAGCTGATATCAATATACGGGGCTTGCTACCGTGGCTAAGAACCTCAAGCTCACCAAATGAGCCAGCGGCGCTTTGTGCCCACACAGCTTTTACCTGCCAAGCACCCGCCGTACTTGTTACATGCCGCGAAGTACGCTGAATTCACTAAAAAGACGTGCAGGAAGTGGCGTTTCTAATTTCCAGACAATGCTCATTGGGCGATTGCCTTCAGTTGAAAACAATTTAACCCGCCCACAACTCCGGTAAGCGTCTGTCTTTCGCGGGCGGACAAAAAGCTGAAAATTCCAGCCGTTTGTCGAACTCTCAACATAACGCTTGCCGTTTGGCGTGTCTGGCCCTGCACTGTTTTGCGTTTGCCAGTGGAAGGTGTCGACGCTTACTGCGTAGTCTTGGTACGAAATTCCTTTGTGATAACCCTCGCTTTTATCGAGAGTTACAAATAGAAGTTCCGTCTTTCGTTCAACAAGAGGCAGCACGCCCGACACAAAAGGTATGCGGCGTGTAGCATTTAACCAGCCTACAGCTGTCAGTATTTCGCGCGCACTATAGGCCGCATGAAGACACAGAGGCGTGTCTTCTAAGCCAGGAATTGACCGGTACGCTAAGTTGCTGCGCGCTTCCAGCAGAGCAGCGAGCTCCGTAAGTTCTTGTCCAATAGGGGCATGCTGGGCAACTCGTGCAATAAAAGATTCATAGCTAGCAGCCTGTTTTTGACCGCCGTCAATTTGATAGGCCAACATTTGCAGCCCTAAAGGTACAAAAGCATCGTTTGAATCTTGGTCTGAAAACGAGGCTGCTGATGAAGCCATCAAACTCAGGCGCTTAGGGTCATCTACATGCAGCAGGTCTGCGATTCGTCTACTAAAGTAATCCTCTTCAAGCCCAGGTTCTGAAGCGATAAGGCCAGCATCACGCTTGAGTGCAGTCCAACCACTGCGACCCGAGCCGGACTTCATCCGGTAAACATCCTCAAGTTCCAAGGCTTGATCATGTAAAAAGTCTGACAGACGTACCGCGGTTGGCCCACGCAAGCTTGCATAGCTTTGCAGTTCGGTTCGAAGGTGGCGCCAGTTAGACTGCGTGATGTCTCTGAGGCCTTTTAGAACCTGTTCTCGAGTTTGGGGTTGCAGATGAATATGGCAGCCAGGTGGCAAGCTCCCGAAGCCATTTTCAACACTTTCAACCAGTTCTCTTTTTGACAAGCCGGTAAGGCTTGAAAGTAATCTGTCGAAACGGAACTCTGAGCGGTGATGGCCAACAAAGTCCAGCACTAAGCAGCTTTCCTTGCCCGGTGCAAGCCGAAGTCCACGCCCAATCTGCTGCTGAAATAGTACGGGGCTCTGTGTAGGTCTAAGCAGTAATAAAGTGTCAACCATAGGCAAATCGATGCCTTCGTTGTAAAGATCAACAGTAACCAGTGCGCACAGTTCACCGCTCAGTAGACGCTGCGGTGCGCTGCGCCGCTCTTCTGCTGAAGTGGTGCCCACTACGCAAGCTGCCGGAAGGCCGGCGCGGTTTAACCATTTGGTCATGAATTCCGCATGCGCAACTGAAAGGCAAAAAACCAGGGCGCGGGATCGTTTTGCATCGGATGACAGCCGCAGCCATTCGTTGACAACTAACTTTGCTCGTACATCGTTTCCAGTCACAAGGTTGGCGACAGCTTCGCGCTCGGCTGGTGTATCCCAAGGGACATTTGAGAAGTCGGTTGCATCGTCGCATGCGTAGTACTCAAACGGTGAAAGTAATTGCTGGTCGAGTGCATGCCAGAGTCTGAGCTCTACGGCCGGACTACCATCTGGCCGCGGGTTGAAATATCCTGAAATTGGTTGCCCATCGCTCCGCTCAGGTGTTGCAGTTAACCCAAGCAGCAAGCGGGGTTGGATTGTTTTCGCAAAAGCGTCGAAGCGGAATGCGGCAATTCGGTGACATTCGTCAATCACGACCGTGTGCCAATAATCCCCACCTAATTGGGAAACTAATTCGCGGGCATGAAGGCTGTCAATGGTTGCGAATAAATGATCAAAACGTGTTGGGTTATGACTGCCTGTGAGAAGTTCACCAAATTCGGGGTCCCGCAGGACCTCTCGGTAGGTTCGCAATGCTTGGTTGAGGATCTCCTCGCGGTGTGCAACGAACAGTAGGCGCGGGCGCCCTCCCTCTAGCCGGCAGGTAAGTCGGTAATCGAAAGCGGCAACAACGGTTTTCCCTGTGCCAGTTGCAGCTACGACAAGGTTTCGCCAGCGCCCATGCGCACGTTCCGCAACAAGTTGTTCCAGCATGTCTTGCTGGTAGGTTTTGGGCTGCAGATCGAAAAAGATAGGGGACGCACTGGCTGGTAACTTACCATTACCGAAGGACTCGCGTTCAATTGCTGCCAAAAGCGCTTGGCGGTGATCAATGTTGTCTGGGTTGTATAGCTGGAACTCGTTATCGGCCCAAAGGGTTTCGAAATGGGCTTTGGCTCGTTCAAATAAAGCCTGTTGGGATCGCTGAGTCAACTTAACAGTCCACTCAAGACCACCAGTAAGTGCTGCACCAGATAGGTTGGCGCTTCCTACATAAGCCGAACCAAAGCCGGTCTTGCGGTGGAATAACCATGCTTTTGCATGGAGTCGCGTACGTCGCCCATCAAGCGACACCTTAACTTCGCAACCAGGTAGTCGCGCTAACTCGTCTAAAGCGCGTGCCTCTGTTGCGCCGGTGTATGTAGTTGTGAGGATGCGGAGCCGTGAAGCAGCTTGGCTATTGCCGCTCACTGCCGTGATTTGTTGCAGCACATCTTGAAGTTTGCGCACTCCCGAGACCGTAATGAAGCTCACGAGGATATCGACTTGGTCTGCTGAAGCGAGTTCACGCCGAATTTCTTGGAGCAGTGAAGGTGAACCCTTACCTGCGGTAAATAGCCAAGGTACTGAGAGCCCGATTTCAGGGGATGCGGGAAACTGGCGGTTGTTTTGAATTGCAAGGAGTCTGCGTAATGGCGGGGCGATGAGATCAACTACATCGGCCGTTTGGCCTGTTGTGTTCTGTGCGGCAAGCTGTTGGCGCATCGTCACAAGTAGCTCATTGACCAATTCAAGTTGTCGCTTTGGCTTTTCAGAATCGTCGCCCTCCACATCCGCAAGGATCGCAGCCATTTGACGGGATATTGCGTCTGACAGGAGATCAATTACGCCACTTTTGATGGAGTCAACTTCAGCACTGCTTATGTCAATCTGCGCTGCAAGCCTTTCGGTAATGAGCAGGTCGTACAGGCCGTCAGGCAAATTCATTGGTAGTCTTTCGAAGTGCCCTGCGGGACACTTAAGTTTTAAAGGTGCCTTGTCGCTACCGGTTGCCTAAATGGCCGCAGCAGACATGGCCCTGCGGCGTGAAAGCAAGCCCTTGTAGCGGTAAAGCCGCGCTATCTCACTCATGCCTGTCTCTGCCCTTGTCGTTGAGTTTCATTATGGCAACTATTGCCGGCGCCAAGCTCTCATGGTGAGCCTGGGTATGCACCTATTTGCGAGGGCAGGGCTGTATGAAAGCGCAGGCCCGGGCGTGGATCTGAAGGTTGTGTTCTTGGAAGGTCGCGTATCAGGCATGATTTGAGCCTGATGCTCAGCAAACCAACATACCCATGAAAAACGCAGTCTATTACCTGCCCGGCTACGGCGGCTTGCTGGCCACCGGCCTGGGCGCGGGTCTGTTGGCCCGTGGCATGGATGTGACCGGGCGGCAAACGGTGGATGAATTCAAGGCGCTACCATTTCAAGAGCAGGTCGATCTGGTGGCGCAGGATTTACAGGCGCATTTCTGGCAGGCCGATGCCCGCGTGGTGGCCAACTCGTTTGGGGCTTATTTGTTCTTGCATGCCCAGGGCCAGTTGCCGCCTTTCCCGGGCAGGGTGCTGTTGCTCTCGCCCATCGTGGGTGAGTTTTCGAATGACGATACGCAGATGAACTTCATCCCGCCCCGTGTCGAGCGGCTGCAGGCGCTGGTGCAGGCCGGCCAATACCCGACGCCGGCGCGCTGTGAGGTGCATGTGGGTGAGCATGACTGGCAAAGCAACCCTGTGCATGTGGCAGCGTTTGGCAAGCAGCTCGGGCTGGCGGTGACCATCGTGCCGCAGGCGGGCCACATGCTGGGTAAAAGCTATGTCAGCGCCTTGCTGGACCGCTGGCTGGTACAGGGTAATACCTAACAATAAATTTGATTTCTAACATTTATTGTGTTAGATTAATTTTATATGTTAGAAAATACGCTTCCCCAGCACACCGTCCGGTACCTGAATCAGGTTCTCGGAGAGGATGCCGTGCGAGTGACTTCTGGCGACCAGATAGCCCCATTGCCGTACTTTCTACAGGACACCTACCAGGTGTTGTCCGGCAAGCTAATGGGGCAGCCAGTCACGCTGGCCTGTGTGAAGCGCAGCCAGCCCGTGTCTGCTCAGCAGGTAGGGCAGCATGCGAAGCAGCTCCGGGAGTTGCTGCATGCGCCTGTGATCGTCGCATTGACAGAGATCGCTCCGGGCGAGCGCAAGCAACTGATTCAGCACGGCATCGCTTTTGTGGTCCCGGACAGGCAGCTGTTTGCGCCGCAGATGGGAATAATCCTGAATGAGCGATTTGGCGCTGAGCCGCGCCGAAAGCAGGCGATGGCCAGTCCTGCCACGCAAGCACTGCTGATTTGGTTTTTAAAGCATCATCCTGTCAGCCAGACCTGGCATCCGTTTGAAGAGGCTGCAGTGCTGGGCTATGCGGGGATGACGGCGACCCGAGCGGTCCGGGAGTTGGTTCAGTTCAATTTGTTTGAGCTGGAAGTTCGTGGCCGAGCTAAACACCTTAAGCTGCTCGGGACGCGACGCGAACTTTGGAAGAAGGTCAAGCCGCACCTGCGCTCGCCAGTTCTTAGAACCTTGTGGACCTACGATCAGCGCATTCTTGAAGTGAGTGGCGTGCGTTGGGCTGGCGAAAGCGCACTGGCGCGACTGACCCTGCTCAATGAACCGCGGCAGCCAGTGATTGCAATGACAGCCGAGGCAGCGCAACAGGCCGGGCAAGCCGGCATTTTTTTTGAGCCCAGAGAGATTGCCGATGGTGTAGCAGTTCAGGTGTGGCGCTACACGCCTGCTATGCACGCGAAAGAAAAAGGAGTGGATTCCTTGTCTTTATGGCTGAGCCTGCAAGACGACCGCGATGACCGTATCCAGATGGCGCTCGATGACATTGAGGAGAAGTTCCCATGGTAGTGGTCGAATTGAATAGCCCCGATCAGCTCCTGGCTACGCGCCGTATTGCCGAGGCATACGGCTTCAAGCTTTAACCGCGCCTAACCAAACCGAAAGTTGCGATGGGCCTCAACTGCCTTAAAGATTTCTCTCACCCAGTGATGTTGCTGCTGCAAAATTTCGCCCGGCTTGGGGCGGTGCTGGTTTTGTGTTTGTCGGCCAGTGCCGGGTACGCCGCTTACAAGCCCGCTTTCACCGAGGTGCTTGACTTCACGCACTACCACGTGAATGCCGATGGCAGTAGCTTTCAGACGATGGAGAGTTCTATCCGCATAGAGACGGACAGGGGCGTGAGCGGGTTTTCTGAGCGCGAGATTTACTACAACGGCACGTATGAAACCGTGGAGGTGCTGGAGGCCTACACACTGCAGCCCGACGGCAGCAAGCTGCACATTGCGCCCGACAAGATCCGTACCCAGGACGCAGCTTCTGACAGCTCGCAGATATTTTCTGACAGCAAGGTCAAGGTGATGATTTACCCCCAGGTGCAGGTGGGTAGCGTGCTGTATTACAAGGTCAAGTCGCACCAGCACACGCCGACGTTTCCGGGGCACTTTGCCTGGTCTAGCATTTACTCGCCGTTTCTCAGCTATGAAAACGTGGAGGTGGTGATCACGCACGACCCGGCCATTGACCTGCGTTTTGCGCCGCGCGGCATGAGCGGCGGTGCTGAGCCTTTGCTGCCCACGGATGTGCCGGGGAGCATTCGCCACCGCTACACGTTTCGCCAGACTGAGTATGTGCCTCAAGAATCCGGGGTGATAGCGCTTTCGGACTTTGCCTCCAGGTTTGCTGTGAGCAGCTTTAAATCCTACGCAGAGGTGGCGCAGGCTTACCAG
>JAIPDA010000020.1 GCA_021737905.1 Rhodoferax sp. | reverse complement strand
CCTTCGCTGATCCAGCGGGCGGTGGGCTCGTCCAGCGGCTCACCGGCCAGGAAGAGCGCACGCAGGCTGGACAGGTCGTATTTTTGAAGCAGTGCGGGATCTTGTTTTTTGAGCACGCGCACAGCCGTAGGTGCGCTGAACATGGCCGTGACCTTGTATTTTTCGACCAGGCTCCACCAGATGCCACCGTTGGGCTGGCCGTCCATGCCCTGCGTGGGCAGGCCTTCGTACATGATGGTGGCCATGCCGGCGATCAGCGGTCCGTACACGATGTAACTGTGGCCGACCACCCAGCCAATGTCGCTGGTGGAAAAGAAAGTTTCGCCGGCACGGCCGTCGAAGATGTGCTTCATGCTGGCTGCCAGCGCCACCATATACCCGGCAGTGTCGCGCTGCACACCTTTGGGCTTGCCGGTGGTGCCGCTGGTGTAGATGGTGTAGCTGATGTCGGTGGACTTCATGGGCTCGCAAGGCACTTGCGCGTCAAAGTTCTGCTGGCGCAGCTCGGACCACAAATGGTCGCGGCCGGCCACCAGGTTCATGGGCGCGAGTTCGCGGTCTGACAACAGCACCGCGGACGGCTTGTGTGCAGCCAGGCGGATGGCTTCGTCAAGCAAAGGCTTGTAAGGCATGGCCTTGCCGCCGCGAGAACCGGCATCGGCGCTGACGATGACCTTGGGTGTGGCGTCGTCAATGCGCGAGGCCAGCGAGCCGCTGGCAAAGCCGCCGAACACCACGCAATGAATCGCGCCTATGCGCGCGCAGGCCAGCATGGCAAAAGCAGCGTCAGCCACCATGGGCATGTAGATCAAAACTCTGTCGCCTTTTTGCACGCCCAGTGCCTTCAAGCTGGCGGCCATGCGCTGCACTTCCCGGTGCAACTCGGCAAAGCTGTAGCTTTTTTCGCTGCCGGTTTCGGTCGAGATAGCAATCAGCGCGGCCTGGTCGGCGCGGTCCTTAAGGTGCCGATCGACCGCGTTGTGGCACAAATTGCTCAAGCCCCCTTCAAACCAATGCACGAATGGCGGCTTGTCGTAGTTGCAGACCCGCTCAAAAGGCTTGAACCAGTCAATCAGCTGGGCTTGTTCGGTCCAGAATGCGTCGGGCTGGTCGATGGACCAGCGGTAAAAATCGGCGTAGCGCATGGGGGTCTTCGCATTGCTCATCTCGGGTCTCCGGAAAAATGATTATGGATGTGCGCTCAAGGCTGGATCTTGACCAGAATGCGGCCGCGCACTTTGCCCAGCATCAAGTCTTCGGCTTTTTCAGCGGCGCGCGCAAGGGGTACTTCTTCGATCATCAGTTCGAGCTTGGCCGGATCGAGGTCTTGGGCCAGGCGCTGCCAGGCCAACTGGCGGCGGGCCAGTGGCGCCATGACGGAGTCAATGCCGGCCAGGGTAACGCCGCGCAAGATGAAAGGCATGACCGTGGCCGGAAAATCTGCGCCTTGCGCCAGCCCGCAGGCCGCAACCACACCGCCATAGGCCGTCTGCGCGCAGGCATTGACCAGCGTGTGCGAGCCGACCGCGTCCACCACAGCGGCCCAGCGTTCTTTTTGCAGGGGTTTGCCGGGTGCGGCCAGGCTGGCCCGGTCAATCACGGCACTGGCACCCAATTGCTGCAGGTAAGCGGCTTCAGAGGCCTTGCCGGTGGCGGCCACCACGGTGTAACCCAGCTTGCTGAGCAATGCCACCGCCGTGCTGCCGACACCCCCTGTGGCACCAGTGACCAGCACCTCGCCGGCACCGGGCTTGACGCCGTGCTGCTCCAGCGCCAGCACGCACAGCATGGCGGTGTAGCCGGCCGTGCCGATGGCCATGGCCTGGCGCGTGCTGAGCGCCGCCGGCAGCTTGACGAGCTGATCGCCCTGCAAACTGGCAAGCTCTGCCAGCAGGCCCCAGCGCGTTTCACCGAAGCCCCAGCCGTTGTGCACGAACCGGTCGCCCACTTGCCAGGCCGGGTGGCTGGACTCGGTGACCACGCCGGCGCCGTCTATTCCCGCGACCATGGGCCAGGCTCGCACCACGGGACCGCGGTTGGTGATGGCCAGGCCGTCCTTGTAATTCAGGGTCGAGTACTCGACGCGGCCGCGCACGTCGCCGGGCGGCAATTGCGCCTCGCCCAGGTCGGCCATATCTGCCGTAAAACCCGCCTCTGTCTTCTGAAGCAGCAAAGCCTTGAACATGTGTTTGTCCCCGTTGGTGGGCCGCCCGAAACTGGATGGGTTCGAGATCAGGCCTCTAAACTGAATTCATAATTATTGATAACAGACTTGCGTCTGGCTGACACTATTTGATCAAGGCCAAAGTTTCCCTGAAAAACGGGTGGTCGGCGGCGCGCAACCATTCAAAAGCAACCATCTCGGTGGTCACCAGCTCAGCGCCATTGCCGGCAAGCCGGTCAAAAGCTGCATCGCGGTTGCGCTCGCTGCGCGAGCTGCACGCGTCGGTCACCACCCAAACATCGAACTCTTCCTGCAGCAAATCAAGCGCCGTTTGCATCAGACAGACATGCGTTTCACATCCGGCCAACACAATGGTGCCGCGACCCTCTTCGTCGGGCTGCGCATTTTTTTGCAAATGCTTGGGCAGGCTGCGGGCGTTACCGCCAGCGGGCGTTTTGCGCACTGGCGGGCGCAGCATGTCGGCCAAACCATCCGCCACGGCACTGAAATGCATTTTTTGCAAAACCCGGCCGCCCGCCCCTTCAATGAGAGTTTGAATTTCAGGCACATTCGGCCCCAGGCCTGCTTTTTCAGACATCTGCTCGGTACCCCAGAGCGGCACTTGCAGCGCCGCAGCCAAGCGCGCCAGCCGGACAGCGTTGGCAATCACCTGCTGGCTTTCAAAAATCGCCGGCATCAGGCGCAACTGGTAGTCGACCAGAACAAGTTGTGAGTCGTCGGCGTCAAGCAGCATGGTCATCGTTTCAAAAAATAAAAGACATCAAATCAAGCGTTGGCGAACACGCTCCAGCAGCCCGATGACATACGCATCAAACAGCAAAGTAGCATCTTGCCCGAACATCCGGATGCGGCCAGTGTGCTTGAGCAAAAGCAAACCCACACCGTGGGCAAACAGCGCTGTGGTTTCACGCAGAGCCGCCTCGCCCGTTAAACCCAAAGCCTGCAAAGCCGCTTCACAAGGCTGCAGGGCGTCATGTAAGCGGCTGTTGAGCTGCTCATTCAAAGTCGCATTCAAGCCGCGCGGCCGCATGCCTTGCACCAGGTAAAAACCCAGATCCAGTTCACGCGGATTGTCTGCATAAAAATCAAACCAGGCACTGGCCTTGGCTTCCAGCTGGGCGGCAGGGTCCAGGGCGCCCGTTCCGGCTTGGGCCACTTTGTCGTTCAGCCGCTCCAGGGATTCGGCCAGCAGCGCGCCGTAAATGGCTTCTTTGCTGTCGTAGTAAAAATAGATGGCCCCGGGGGTGTAGCCCGCGGCACGTGCAATTTCACGAATACTGGCGCCTTCAATGCCCAGCTTTTCAAACACGGCACGGGCAGCATCGAGCACCAGTGCACGGCGCACGTCAGTCATGGCTTGCTGGCGCTCAGTTTTAGCTTGCATGAAAGAAATATAGTCGCAATAAAGACCAAGGCTTCCATCGTATGAAATTAAACGCTTGGAAAGATAATTGAACAGCGTTTAAAATTTAAAAAATTCACACTGGAGACGTCCATGAATGCAGCCCAGCCGATCGCCAATTTGATGTCCGGCGACGATTTCCGTGAGTCGTTGCGGCGCTACAAACCCAGGGTTTTTCTGGACGGACAGGCCGTGTCCAGCGTAGCCGACGAGCCAGGTTTTGGGCCGGGTATCAATGCCATTGCGTTGACCTACGACTACGCACTGAAGCCGCGCTACGCGCCCATCATGACGGCGGTGCAACACACCAGTGGCAAACTGGTCAACCGTCTGACCCACATCAACACCAGCAGCGGCGACTTGCTCAACAAGCTGGAAGCGGTGCGTCTGGTCTGCCAGGAAACCGGTTGCGCGCAGCGCTACCTCACGCACGACGCCCTCAACGCCATCGGCCAAGTGTCCGCCCGCCTGGATGACGCCAAGGGGGGCACAGAGCACAGCGCCCGTTTTAGGGACTACCTGCACCGGGTGCAAGACCAGGACCTCACACTGGGGATTGCCATGACAGACGCCAAAGGCGACCGCAGCAAGCGGCCGCACGAGCAGGCCAATGTGGACAGCTATGTGCATATCGTCGAGCGCAATGTGCGGCATAACGGCCGCTTGGGCATTGTGATTTCCGGCACCAAGGCCATCGTCACCGGCGCACCTTATATGCACGAGTTGCTGGTCATGCCCTGCCGCAACATGGGCTGCGAGGACGCCGACTTTGCCGTCTGTTGCGCCGTGCCGGTGGATGCCGAGGGCATCACCATCATCGCCAGACCGGCGGGCCGGCCTGGCGAAAAAGTCGAGCATGGAGCCCCACTTTTCAGCCGCAAATACGGCCAAAGCACGGGCGTGGTGATGTTTGACAAGGTCTTCGTTCCTTGGGAGAGCGTGTTTTACGCCGGCGATTGGGAGCACTCCGGTCACCTGACTTACAGCTATGCCACACACCATCGCCACACCTGCATAGGCGCACGCGCCGGCTTCGGGGACTTGCTCATAGGCGCGGGCGCGCTGATGTGCGAGGCCAATGGTTTTGACCCCGGCAAAGAAAGCCACTTGCGCGAGCAAATGGTCGAGCTCATCACCATCACCGAGAGCTTTTTCGCTTGCGGTGTGGCCGCCAGCGTTTACGGCAAAGCCGATGAGCACAGCCAGACCTTCATGCCCGACCCGGTGTTTTCCAACATCGGCAAGCTGCTGCTGGCCACCAAAATTTACGATATGCACCGCATCGCCCACTACGTCAGCGGCGGGCTGATCGTCACCCTGCCCGGGCCAGATGAAGACCATAACCCGGAGACCGGCGCCAAGCTGTCCGAAGTGCTGCGCGCCAACCCGGATGTACCCTACGCGCAGCGCATAGAAACCGCCCGCTTCATTGAAGACCTGACCGCCGGCTACCAGGGCGGCTGGTACAGCGTCATCAGCATGCACGGCGGCGGCTCGCCGGCCGCCATGAAGCAGGAGATTTACCGCAACTATCCCATCGGCTCCAAGGTCGAGCTGGTCGAGCGCATTCTCGAGCGCGGTGTTGCGCACGACCCGGATCGCGCTATCACTAAAAACCGCCAGCCCGGCAAATGTTGCGACACCGGTTGCAGCACACCCGGTCAGCCGGTCATGGTCGACCTACCGACAGTCGAAGCGAGCCTGCCGTCCCGACGCGCCAAGGAGTGAACAGACCGGGTGCTGGCGCGCCGCTAACATGCTGGCATGCGCAAACCGAAATCTGTTCCCTGGCTCACTACAGGCGAAGACTTTCCGCCGGTAAGCCAAGCCTGGGCCGAAAGTGACCCGGCGCCCGGCTTGCTGGCAGCCGGCGGCGCCTTGGACATGCAAACTCTGCTTCAGGCCTATGGTCAAGGCATCTTTCCATGGTTCAGCCCGGGGCAGCCGATTTTGTGGTGGAGCCCCGAGCCGCGCATGGTTTTGCAAACAAGGGACTTCAAACTGCAACGTTCCCTGCAAAAGACCTTGCGTCGCTTTGTGCTCGAGCCTGGCTGCAGCCTGCGTTTTGACACTGTGTTCGAGCGTGTCATCAAAGCCTGCGCCCAGACTCCGCGGGACGGCCAACCGGGCACCTGGATCGTTCCCGAGATGATCGATGCTTACACCAACCTGCACAGGGCCGGCCACGCGCACAGCGTTGAAACCTGGGTCGACGGCGAGTTGGTTGGCGGGCTTTATTGCGTTAATTTAGGCCACATGGTGTTTGGAGAATCCATGTTCTCGCACCAGAGAGATGCATCCAAAATTGCATTGGCAGGACTGGTTGCATTTTGCAGAGCCCAAGGCATCGCCATGATTGATTGCCAGCAAAATACAGCACATCTGGCCTCACTGGGGGCCGCAGAAATAGCGCGTGCAGACTTCGTCGATCAGATCAAGCAAAACGCCCCAAAGCCCAGCCCGGTCTGGATTTTTGATACCCTCTACTGGCAACAAATTCTCAAGCCCCAGACGTGACGCATCTCAAAGACTTGCCACTGCAGAGCCTGCAGTTCTACGCCACTGCTCCCTACCCTTGCAGCTACTTGCCCGCGCGGCAAGCCCGCTCGCAAGTTGCGACGCCCAGCCATTTGATTCACAACGAGGCTTACTCCGAACTGGTGGCTCAGGGTTTCAGGCGCAGCGGCATGTTCACTTACCGCCCCTACTGCGACGGATGCCAGGCCTGTGTTCCTTTGCGCGTGCTGGCCAAAGAGTTTCAGGCTGACCGCAGCCTGCGCCGAGCCTGGGCTCAGCATCAACATCTTGAGGCGCGCGTGCTCAAACTGTGCTTTATGCCAGAGCACTACGCGCTCTACCTGCGTTACCAAAACGGCCGCCATGCGGGAGGCGGAATGGATCAGGACAGCATCGATCAATACACACAATTTTTACTGCAAAGCCGGGTTAACTCGCGCCTGGTCGAGTTTCGGGAGCCCCGAGCCAACGGCGAGGCGGGCGCACTCAAAATGGTTTCCATCCTCGATGTGTTGAACGACGGTATCTCGGCGGTCTACACCTTTTATGTGCCCGATGCTCAAACCAGCTACGGCAACTACAGCGTGTTGTGGCAAATTGAACAAGCCCGCCAACTCGGTCTGGACTATCTGTATTTGGGTTACTGGATCGCTCAAAGTCCGAAAATGAAATACAAGTCCCGTTTTTCACCGCATGAGCTGCTCATCAATGGTCAGTGGCAATCGCCTTGAGCCTGCTGCAGCCATTCGAATTTCATAAAGTAAAATTGGGACCAGAGCCCGATTCATGAAAAAAACAGACCTCAGCACGCCCGCAACGCCCACCGTTCAAGTGATTGAGCGAATGTTCACCTTGCTCGATATCCTGGCCTCGCGTGAGGAAACCTTGTCGCTCAAGGAAATCAGCGAGAAATCCGGTTTACATCCCTCAACGGCGCACCGCATCCTCAATGACCTGGCCACTGGCCGCTTTGTCGAAAGGCCGGTATCTGGCAGCTACCGATTGGGCATGCGCTTGTTGGAGTTGGGCAACCTGGTCAAAGCGCGCCTGAGCGTGCGCGATGCCGCATTGGTGCCCATGCGCGAGTTACACAAACTCACGCAGCAGCCCGTCAACCTCAGCATGCGTCAAGGAGACGAGATTGTCTATATAGAGCGCGCTTACAGTGAACGCTCAGGCATGCAAGTCGTACGCGCTATAGGCGGTCACGCCCCTTTGCACCTGACTTCGGTCGGCAAGCTGTTTTTAGCCTTTGACGACACGCAGCGACTGCGCAGCTACGCCACCCGCACCGGCTTGCCGGGCCATACGCGCAACAGCATTACCCAACTTGTTTCGCTGGAGCGGGAACTCGCCAAGGTGCGGCAATACCGAATAGCGCGAGACAACGAAGAGCTGGAGCTGGGTGTGCGCTGCATGGCCGCCGGAATTTACGACGATCAGAACAAGCTGGTGGCTGGCTTGTCGATCTCAGCGCCTGCCGATAGACTCGACGAGAGCTGGCTTCCTAAGTTACAAGCGACTGCAGGCGCCATATCAGCGGCCATGGGCTACCGAAGCGAAAAATAAAGACCTTCAGCCGCCGATCAGCTGGCCGGCTTGTGCATCGCTTATTTTTCGAACCATCAGAGGACTTGACTCAACCCAGCGACGCACTCGCTCAGCATCACCCAGGCGGCTTAACTTGCCCGCAGAGTCCAGAAACACCATGATGAGCTTGCGCCCGGCGATACGGGTCTGCATCACCAAGCATTGGCCGGCTTCGGAGATATAGCCGGTTTTTTGCAACCCGATATCCCAATCCGGGCTTTTCACCAGCCGGTTGGTGTTGTTGTACTGCAAGGTTTTGCGACCCACCTCAACGCTGTAACCGGTGGAGGTAGAGAGCTCGCGCAATGTAGCGTCACCGTGCGCCGCGATCACCAGGGTTGCCAAATCTTGCGCGCTGGACTGGTTTTGGCTCGACAAGCCGGTCGGCTCCACATAACGCGTGTCATTCATGCCCAAGAGACGGGCCATGCTGTTCATCTGCCCGACAAACACGTCCAGGCCGCCCGGGTAGGTCCGGCCCAGGGCATGGGCTGCACGGTTTTCGCTGGCCATCAAGGCCAGGTGCAGCAACTCGCCGCGGGTCAGCGTCGTGCCTACGCGCAAGCGCGATGAGCTGCCTTTTTCGGTATCGACATCGTCCTGGGTGACGGTGATGATTTCATCCATGGGAAGCTTTGCCGCGCTGATGATCACACCCGTCATGAGCTTGGTGATCGACGCAATCGGCAACACGGCGTTTTCGTTTTTGCTCAGCAAAACTTCCCGCGTGTCTTGATCAATGACCAAGGCCACGCTGGACTTCAGGGACAAAGGATCAAATGCGCCTTGCAAGCCGGCGATATGGCCAAAAGACGGCTTTACGGGGATGGCTTTGCGCGCAGAGGCTTGCTTGAGTTTTCGCGCTTTAGCTTTAGCCACCTTCTGGCTGGGCGCGGCATGTTTGACGGCCTTGGTGACGCGGTTCTTGGACTGTTTGTCATTTTTCTGGTCTGCAGCGGCACTGTAAGCAGGAAGTGACAGCACCAAGCCTAAACAGCAGACACCAAAGCATCTGTACAAAAGCGCAAAACTCGTTTGAAAAAAGGGCATTCGGCTTCCGAGTGGGTCACAGGAACAAAATCAAGCTGGTTCGTAGTGTATACAAATATAAAAAACTATGCAATATCAAAAACTTGCGAGACTTTATTCATGTAAATCCGCCCGTCGGGCTGCCTAGCCTTGGGCCGGTACCCGGTCGGCTTTGCTGTGCAACTTGCTGAGTGCGCTCAGATAGGCCTTGGCTGAGGCCACGATGATGTCCGGATCGGCACCCACGCCATTGACAATGCGGCCGCTGTTTTGCAAGCGCACGGTGACTTCGCCCTGGCTTTCGGTGGAGCCGCTGATGGCGTTCACCGAATAAAGCACCATCTCAGCGCCACTTTTGACGTGGTTTTCGATGGCCTTGAGCGACGCATCGACCGGGCCGTTGCCGTCCGAGCTGCCTTTGACTTCCTTGCCGTTGACAGTGAAAACCACGCTGGCCTGAGGCCGTTCGCCGGTCTCGCTATGCTGAGACAGGGACACAAAACCGTATTGCTCGCGCTCCTGCAACACGCTCTCGTCACTGACCAGCGCCAGAATGTCTTCGTCAAAAATCTCGCTCTTGCGGTCGGCCAGTTCCTTGAACTTGGCAAAAGCTGCGTTGATGTCGGTCTCGCTTTCCATCTGCACGCCCAGGTCGAGCAGGCGCTGCTTGAAGGCGTTGCGGCCACTGAGTTTGCCCAGCACCATCTTGCTGGCGCTCCAGCCCACGTCCTCGGCACGCATGATCTCGTAGGTTTCGCGTGCCTTGAGCATGCCGTCCTGGTGAATACCGGATGCATGCGCAAAAGCATTGGCACCGACTACCGCCTTGTTGGGCTGGACCACGAAGCCGGTGGTCTGGCTGACCATGCGGCTGGCAGCCACGATGTGCAGCGGGTCGATATTCATGTCCAGGTCAAAGTAATCGCGGCGCGTTTTCACTGCCATGACGATCTCTTCGAGCGAGCAATTGCCGGCACGCTCGCCCAGGCCGTTGATGGTGCACTCCACCTGACGTGCGCCGCCGATCTTCACGCCGGCCAGTGAGTTGGCCACCGCCATGCCCAGGTCGTTGTGGCAATGGACCGACCAGATGGCCTTGTCACTGTTGGGCACGCGCTCGCGCAGGGTCTTGATGAAGTTGCCATACAGCTCGGGCACGGCATAACCCACGGTGTCTGGCACATTGATGGTGGTAGCACCCTCTTTGATCACCGCCTCGAGAACACGACACAGGTAGTCGACATCGCTGCGGTAACCGTCTTCGGGGCTGAACTCAACGTCACCCACCAGGTTGCGCGCGAAACGCACCGAGAGCTTGGCCTGCTCAAGCACTTGCTCTGGCGTCATACGGAGTTTTTTCTCCATGTGCAGCGCGCTGGTGGCAATGAAGGTGTGGATACGCGCCGAACGCGCGCCTTTGAGGGCTTCGGCAGCGCGGGAGATATCACGGTCATTGGCGCGCGACAGCGAGCAAATCGTCGAATCCTTGATGGCGTTGGCAATCGCCTGCACCGCATCGAAGTCGCCGTTGGAACTGGCTGCAAAACCGGCCTCGATCACATCCACCTTGAGGCGTTCGAGCTGGCGGGCAATGCGCAGTTTTTCATCACGCGTCATGGAAGCTCCGGGCGACTGCTCGCCGTCGCGCAAGGTGGTGTCGAAAATGATCAATTTATCGGTCATAGCGTGTCCTCAAGAAAACAAACAATACAAAATTGGCGAGTTGCAGCGCCGGGTATCAAGACTGAGCCAAAGACTCATGGTAGCGCTGGATGCGGCTGACAGGCCCTGCCAGAGCAGGGGAGGAAGGTTGGGTACTTACTCAAAGGGTTTATCAACATAGGTCTATCGCAAAGGTAAAAATCAAACAGCCAATAAAAAACGGCCCGATGCTGCTGCAAACGGGCCGTTGATGGTTGACGCGTGCGCGCTACCGTCTCCGCCCGGTGGGAGGTAGCAGTAGCAACAGTGTCAACAAGTTCATGAGAGGCAATGTATCACAAAAATTTCACTAGGGCTCATTTGTGGAGGTCGCGCTCTTCGGGTTCATCCGTGGATGTGGAAATCACGCTGGTCTGCAAACCTTTGGCTTTGCGCCAGCCATACAAAGCGTAGCCGGAAAAACCATACAAAACGAACAAGCCGAACATCACGGTTGGCGGATCAATGTTGATGACGGCGATACCCAGCGCGATCAGCACAATCACCGCAAAAGGTACGCTGCGCTTGATGCTGACGTCTTTGAAGCTGTAAAAAGGTACGTTGGTGACCATGGTCAGACCGGCATACAGCGTCAAGGCAAACATGTACCAGCGCACTTCATAACCTTTCACGCCGGCATCGGCCATCAACCAGATGAAACCGGCTACCAGCGCCGCCGCAGCCGGTGAAGGCAGACCCTGAAAGTAGCTCTTGTCCACCACGCCAGTGTTGACATTAAAGCGCGCCAGGCGCAGCGCAGCACAGGCGCAATACACAAAAGCGGCAATCCAGCCCCAGCGACCCAGGCTGGTCAGACCCCACACATAAGCGATCAAAGCTGGTGCCGCACCAAAAGACACCATGTCGGACAAAGAGTCCATTTGTTCGCCGAAAGCGCTTTGGGTGTTGGTCATGCGCGCAACGCGGCCGTCCAGACTGTCCAGCACCATGGCACAAAAAACACCGATTGCAGCCTGGTCAAAATGGCCGTTCATGGCCATCACGATGGCGTAAAAGCCACCAAAAAGAGCCGCCAGCGTGAACAAGTTCGGCAACACATACAGACCCTTGCCGGGCTTTCGCGAGGCCACTTCAGCAGGAACCTGATCTGGCCTGTCAACATTGCTCATGGGGACACGCTCCAGGCAGGATTAACCACCAGTTTGCCTGCTGCTGTCTGGGCGCAAGGCACCTTGGGCATGGCCGTATTCAAAAGGCGGAAACAATTTTTGTGCATGCACCAAGGATAACAAAGGAAACACTCAGGCCTGTAAAGCCGTTTGGGATGAGGACATTCGAAAAAAAACCGCGCAATGGCTTGCGCGGTCTTGTTGAGACCAACACGGGCCGCCGGGCCCGCCTGGCATCAGTTACGCGTCTGGTCGACGAGTTTGTTTTTGGCAATCCAAGGCATCATGGCGCGCAGCTGAGCACCCACCACTTCAATGCTGTGGTCGGCCGTGTTGCGGCGGCGCGCGGTCATGCTCGGGTAGTTGGTGCGGCCTTCGAGGATGAACATCTTGGCGTATTCACCGTTCTGGATGCGCTTGAGCGCGTTGCGCATGGCAGCGCGCGACTCTTCGTTGATGACTTCAGGACCGGTCACGTACTCGCCGTACTCGGCGTTGTTCGAGATCGAGTAGTTCATGTTGGCGATGCCGCCTTCATAGATCAGGTCAACGATCAGCTTGAGTTCGTGCAGGCATTCAAAGTAAGCCATTTCAGGGGCGTAGCCGGCTTCAACCAGGGTCTCGTAGCCCATCTTGATCAGCTCGACAGCGCCGCCGCACAAGACAGCTTGCGCACCGAACAGGTCGTTCTCTTTTTCTTCCTTGAAGTTGGTTTCAATGATGCCGGCCTTGCCGCCACCATTGGCCATGGCATAGCTCAGTGCCAAGTTGCGGGCCTTGCCGCTCTTGTCTTGATGAACAGCGACCAGGTGCGGCACGCCGCCACCCTGGGTGTAGGTGTTGCGCACGGTGTGACCCGGGGCTTTCGGCGCGACCATCCAAACGTCGAGGTCGGCACGCGGGATGACCTGGTTGTAGTGAACGTTAAAGCCATGGGCAAAAGCCAGCGACGCGCCCTGCTTGATATTCGGGGCGACGTTGTTCGAGTAGACCTCGGAGATTTGTTCGTCGGGCAAAAGAATCATGACCACGTCAGCAGCTTTGACAGCGTCGTTAACTTCCATCACATTCAAGCCGGCTTTGCCGACCTTGTCCCACGACGCGCCGCCTTTGCGCAGACCGACAACAACCTTGACACCGCTGTCGTTCAGATTTTGTGCGTGCGCATGACCCTGGCTACCGTACCCGATGATGGCCACGGTCTTGCCCTTGATCAGGCTCAGGTCGCAATCTTTGTCGTAGAAAACTTTCATTCTTATCTCCAGAAGTGGTGGTGGCGAAAATGCCCATCGACAGGCTGAGGGCGAATGCTTAACGTATGTCGCCACAAGAAATCCATTCGCGCCCCGCCTGTCGAAAACGCGCGCACGGATTGTTGAACTGTCAGACCCGCAAGATTCTCTCACCCCGGCCAATGCCGCTGGAGCCGGTGCGAACGGTCTCGAGAATCGCCGTGCGGTCAATCGCCTCCAGAAAGGCGTCGTTCTTGGTCTGGTCACCGGTCAGCTCGATGGTGTAGCTTTTTTCGGTGACGTCGATGATGCGGCCACGGAAGATGTCTGCCATGCGCTTCATCTCTTCGCGTTCCTTGCCGACCGCACGCACCTTCACCATCATCAGCTCGCGCTCGGTGTAAGCGCCTTCGGTCAGGTCCACGACCTTGACCACTTCAATGAGCCGGTTCAGGTGTTTGGTGATTTGCTCGATGACATCGTCCGAACCGGTGGTCTGTATGGTCATGCGCGAAAGGCTCGGGTCTTCGGTCGGTGCCACGGTCAGGCTCTCGATGTTGTAACCACGGGCAGAAAAAAGACCGACCACGCGTGACAGGGCGCCGGGTTCGTTTTCGAGCAAGACAGCAATGATGTGTTTCATAAGAAAGGATTCCTCTTTTCGCTACCCTCCCCTGCGCACGGTAATGCGCAAGCTTGGCAGGCAATAGATTCGTCAAAAAGTAAGGCCTGTGAGCGCGGAACAAGCCGCCACCAACAAGACCCGGCGATGAACAGGCGCGGCGCCAGGCCCCGCCTTGTCCGGATCAGCCTTGCGGCTTAAAGGTCTTCGCTCCCCAGCAGCATCTCAGTGATGCCTTTGCCGGCCTGAACCATCGGAAAGACGTTCTCGGTCGGGTCAGTGCGGAAGTCCATGAAAACCGTGCGGTCCTTGAGCCTGCGAGCCTCGCGCAGCGCCGGCTCCACATCTTCTGGGCGCTCGATCAGCATACCAACGTGGCCGTAAGCTTCAGCGAGTTTCACAAAGTCGGGCAGTGCGTCCATGTAGCTGCTGCTGTAGCGGCCGGCGTATTCAACTTCCTGCCACTGGCGGACCATCCCGAGGTAACGGTTGTTCAAGGCCACGACCTTGATCGGCGTGTTGTATTGCAGGCAAGTGGAAAGCTCCTGGATGCACATCTGCACAGAGCCCTCCCCCGTCACGCAAAAAACCTCACTGTCTGGCTTGGCCAGTTTGATGCCCATGGCATACGGAATACCCACGCCCATGGTGCCCAGGCCGCCCGAGTTAATCCAACGGCGCGGCTCATTGAACTTGTAGTACTGCGCCGCCCACATCTGATGCTGACCCACGTCCGAGGTGATGTAGGCATCAGCATCCCGGGTCATGTTGGACAGGGTCTCGATCACGTACTGCGGTTTGATGACGCTGCCGTCACCCATGCTGTACTTCATGCAGTCGCGTTTGCGCCAGCCATCTATCGTGTCCCACCAGCCACCCAGCGCATGAGTGTCAGGCTTGAGGCCGGACTCTTTGATCATGGCAATCAGCTCGACGAGCACATCCTTGACATCACCAACGATGGGGATGTCCACCTTCACCCGCTTGGAGATACTTGATGGGTCGATGTCAATGTGAATGATCTTGCGTTCGTTTTGCGCAAAGTGCTTGGGATTGCCAATCACGCGGTCGTCAAAACGCGCACCCACAGCCAGCAACACATCGCAGTTTTGCATGGCATTGTTAGCCTCCACCGTGCCATGCATGCCCAGCATGCCCAGAAACTTAGGGTCACTGGCCGGGTAAGCGCCCAAACCCATCAGGGTGTTGGTGCAGGGATAGCCCAGCATGTCCACCAGAGTACGAAGCTCCTGAGAGGCGTTGCTGAGCAAAACACCGCCACCTGTATAGATGTAAGGGCGCTTGGCCGTCATTAGCAGCTGCAGGGCTTTGCGGATTTGGCCGCTATGACCTTTGCGCACCGGGTTGTAGCTGCGCATTTCCACAGTTTCGGGGTAATGGAAAGCGCATTTTTTGAAGGAAACGTCTTTGGGAATATCGACAACCACCGGTCCAGGGCGTCCGGAGCGGGCGATATGAAAGGCCTTCTTGATCGTTAAGGCCAAGTCTCGAACATCCTTGACCAGAAAGTTGTGTTTGACGATGGGGCGTGTGATACCCACGGTGTCGCATTCCTGGAAAGCGTCAAGACCAATCGCATGCGTGGGCACCTGACCGGTGATGATGACCATCGGGATGCTGTCCATGTAGGCAGTGGCAATGCCGGTCACAGCGTTGGTCACGCCAGGACCCGAGGTCACCAGGGCCACGCCGACTTCACCGGTGGCGCGCGCGTAACCGTCGGCGGCGTGAACTGCGGCCTGCTCATGACGTACCAGCACATGCTGGATGGTGTCTTGCTTGTAAAGTGCATCGTAGATGTACAAGACGGCGCCGCCGGGATAGCCCCAGACGTGCTGTACATTTTCGTTTTGCAGGGATCGCACCAGGATCTCGGCGCCCATCAAATCAGGATTTTTGTCTAGGGATGGCTGCGAAACAGCAGCGGCGGATGCGATTTCCGCTTTGGTGATTTCCATGATGAACCTTTGTGAATTTCTCTAACGAAATAACTTGGGTGCCTCTTCGCCCGTTCTTTTGAAACAGCGTTGAGACTTGAGGCCAAAACCATAAGCAGATTCATATTCCGCCGAGTCATGACCCGTTTGCCTTTTAAATTGCAGGAGCTATTATGACATTAGCAGAACACGGGCTGACTAAATTTTAGGCATCGCCCTTTTAAATAGGGAGCAGGTGACATAATTTTCCAACACCAAGTTACGGAATCCAGCAGCTCATCCGCCAAAGATAAGAACAACATTGG
>JAIPDA010000019.1 GCA_021737905.1 Rhodoferax sp. | reverse complement strand
CAGGGTACAGGCGGTGCAGGCTTTTCCAGCTCAGGCCTAGCTTTTCAATGGCAGACGGACGAAACGAGGTCAGTAGCACATCAGCTTTGGCGAGCTGGCGGTGCAGGGATTTTTGGCCGGCCTCGGTCTTCAGGTCGGCCGTGATGGTTTTCACGCCCTCGTGCAATTGCGCATAAGCGGCAGGGCTGTAGTGCTGCATCGGGTCGCCAGCGGGCGGCTGTATCTTGACGCATCGAGCGCCCATCCGGCGGCAACGCATCAGGGCCGCCGGGCCGGGCAGGTTCAGCGCCAGGCTGAGCAGGCGCAGGCCTTGGAGGGATTTCAATGCGGGCGGGGCCGGGTGCTGTGAACGAGGGCTTGTCATGGGTTTGAATTTAACCCAAGGCCAGCAGCCGGCCTATTCGCCGAAGTTCAGCGGCAGCCCAACATAGTTTTCAGCCACCGAGCGCGAGCCGGCTTCGGAGTGAACGATGTAGTCAAGTTCGGCCTCTTGCAGCTTCTGGCCGATCTCGCCGTTGTCAGGAAAGCGGTGCATGAGGCTGGTGAACCACCACGAAAAGCGCTCGGCGCGCCAAACCCGGCGCAGGCAGCGCTCTGAATAAGCGTCAATGCCGGCTGCGGTTTTGTCCCGGTAAAACTCGATGAAAGCGCCCGAGAGGTATTTGACGTCGCTGGCCGCCAGGTTCAGGCCTTTGGCTCCTGTCGGCGGCACGATGTGCGCCGCGTCACCAGCCAAAAACATGCGGCCGAAGCGCATGGGCTCGGTCACAAAACTGCGCAGCGGCGCGATGCTTTTTTCAATCGACGGGCCAGTCACCAACTGCGCGCGCGCCGCCGGGTCCAGGCGCAAGCGCAACTCGTCCCAGAAGGCCTCGTCGCTCCAGTTTTCAACCTTGTCGGTCAGTGGCACTTGCAGGTAGTAGCGGCTGCGCGTGTGGCTGCGCTGCGAGCACAGCGCAAAGCCGCGTGGGCTGTTGACGTAAATCAGCTCGTGGTGCACTGGCGGCGTGTCGGCCAGCACGCCCAGCCAGCCAAAGGGGTAAACCTTTTCGTATTCGCGGATGGCGCTGCGCGGTACGCTGGCACGGCAAACGCCATGAAAGCCGTCGCAGCCGGCAATGAAGTCGCAGGCTATTTCATGCTGCTCGGTCCCGTTCGGGCCGGTGGTTTCGTAGCGCACGCGGGGGCGGTCGGTGTCAAAGTCATGCACGGTGACGTTTGCGGCGTCGTAAATGGTGGGCAGGCCCGCTGCCTGCCGTGCGTCCATCAGGTCGCGGGTCACTTCGGTTTGGCCATAGACCATGACCTGCTGGCCACCCGTGAGAGCTTGCATATCGATGCGGTGGCGCTCGCCCTTGAACAGCATGTCAAAGCCGCCATGCACCAGGCCTTCCCGGTGCATGCGCGCGCCCACCCCGGCTTCGTCCAGCAGGTCCATGCTGACTTGCTCCAGCACGCCCGCGCGTATGCGGCTGAGCACGTAGTCCGGGCTTTGCCGCTCGATCAGGATCGCTTCTATGCCGGCCTTGTGAAGCAGCTGCCCGAGCAGCAAGCCGGCGGGTCCGCCGCCAATGATGGCTACCTGGGTGCGTTGAATTTGCATACTGAACTTGCCCTTGTTTGACTTATCTACTGGCCAGAGAATTGTGCCGCTTTCTTGAGTTCTGCCTGCGCTCAGCATCTTTCAATTGTTATTCGAAATGGAGCTACAACTAAACGCATTAAATGCCTGAATCGACATCCCAAAAAAACCGTAGTTCCAATGCCCTGACTATGCAATTCATGTAAGCTTTGCAGAGTTCATTCATTTCACGTGCGCCATGAAATTTATTTCTGTTTCTTTGGGGATATGTTTCAGCATTGCAGTGGTCGCACACGCCCAAGTGCCCGGGCCTGAAATCAAGAAAACACCAGACGGTTATTGCCTGCTGCGAAACACAGCAGCGTATGCAGCGGCAACGCAATTTATGCCTACAAGCCTAGGGGAATGCCTTCAGTCTGGCGGTGTGTTGCCACAACCTCCTGAAGGTATTCAGCCCAACGGGTTGCAAATTTACTGCCGGGGGGTTGATTGCGTCGATTCAATCTCAAAATTCAAGGCCGTTTACCCCATCCAGCCATCTGGCCGACCCCGCCCACTTCCCTTGGCGACCAGTTTAAGTTTTAAGCAGCGTTCACTGATACAAAACGCGAATCGCATTTTTGACACTAACCCCACGCTGGCTATTTTGCTTGTCGAAAGAGGAGAAGTTATTTTTGAGCGCTACCACCCTCAAGTTGGCCCTAAAACGCCGCTACTGGGTTATTCCATGAGTAAAACCCTGACAGCACTCACTGTGGGTCGAATTCACTGTTCGGGCTTGTTGCCGGATTTGGACCGCAAAGCCAAGTCTTATGACGACCGGCTTGCCGGCACGCAATATGGCGAGGCTACAGTTCGGCAGTTGCTCATGATGGCCAGCGGTGCAAGCCGAGGGTCTGCCAAGAGAGGAGGAAACCCCTTAAATCCGCCAGTCCATCTACCCAATGGCTTTACGGGTAACCCTTGGTACGCAGGCTACGCGGATGTTCAGAAACAATTACACGACTATGGTGCGTCTCAAAAGAAGCCGGACCAGAGTTTAGTGACTGCGGGTGAAGAGTTCTCTTATAAAAATTTTGATACGCAAGCCCTGGCTTTTGTCGCTGGCGGACAAGATCGTCCCGAGTTTTCTACCTCGTTTTCGACAATGTTTTGGCCTGGTGTTCAGGCTGAAGACATGGCTTATTGGATTCATGACCAAAAAGGCATCACGCATACCCCGGCCAGCTTTCACGCAACCCTGCGTGATTGGGCCCGCATAGGCTTGCACATCATGGATGAACGGAGAACGCCAACGGGGGATTGCTACAACCGATTCGTTGAAAAGGCGAGCACCACGCAAATTCAAAACCAATCTAAGTCTTTTGGCGACGACTTATGGCTAGGCCGGTCCTTTCAAGGCTATGGCTATCAAATTTGGACGGAGAATTTTGAAGACCCACACGGCACCTTTTACCTTAACGGATACAGAGGTCAACGCATTGCCATTAACCCAGTGCGTCAGCAAATGATGGTGGTGTTCTCGGCGCAAGAAAACTACATGGACAAGCTGTACCAGCTATTTGCTTCTTGGAAATAAAGCAGGCTGTGTGATGTTGTGAGACTGCGCGAGATCAATAACTGGTCTGCCCGGAGGGGATCGAACCCCCGACCCTCAGCTTAGAAGGCTGATGCTCTATCCAACTGAGCTACGGGCAGCCGCTTGAACTCGGCTTTGGATGGCTAGCTAATCAAATTATTGTCTCACGGCGCTTACCGGGTCTGCATCTTTGTGATGACGGCGCAGCGTGGGGTGATACGGCAAACTGGCAGGCACAAAAAAAGCACAGCGGCCTGTGCTTTGTTGTTTGCAGAACCGGGTTAGCCGGTGTTTTAAGCTGCTTTGGATGTATCTGGTGCCCGGGAGAGAACTCGAATCTCCACATCTTGCGATACACGGACCTGAACCGTGCGCGTCTACCAATTCCGCCACCCGGGCACAGCCAGCAGTGTACCATTAGCCCGGCATCAGACAGAGGCCCTTGCGCAAAAATCAGTCTGTAGACGGCTCAGTTCTGACACATGTGTGCATTATGCTGAGCAGGTCGGGGTCAAGGTTTGACCCCTCAGTGAAAGAGATGACTTATCAAAACCAATCATTCCCCTAAGAGCCAGGCCGCCAGCCTTCTTGCCGAATTTGAAGGCACGGTTTCCGGCCACCGGGACGGCCACGGCTTTGTGCAGCGCGATGACGGCGAGGCTGACATCTACCTGCCCCCCAACGAAATGCGTGCAGTGCTGCACAAAGACCGGGTCAAGGCCCGTATCGTGCGACAAGACCGTAAAAACCGGCCTGAAGGCCGTGTCACCGAGATCATTCAGCGCTCGCCCAACCCGATCATCGGCCGGCTTTTGCAAGAAAGCGGTGTCTGGCTGGTCGCCCCCGAAGATAAGCGCTACGGTCAGGACGTGTTGATACCCAGAGGCGCGACCGGCACTGCCAAGACCGGGCAGGTGGTGGTGGTGGAACTCACCGAGCCGCCGGCTTTGTTTGGCCAGCCGGTGGGCCGGGTCAAGGAAGTGCTGGGCGAGATTGACGATCCCGGGATGGAGATTGATATTGCAGTGCGAAAGTACGGCGTGCCCCACGAATTCAGCGAAGAGGCCATGGCTTTGGCCCGCAGCTTGCCCGATGCCGTGCGCGCTGTCGATAAACAGGGCCGTATCGACCTGACCGACGTGGCACTGGTGACGATTGACGGTGAAGACGCCCGCGACTTTGATGACGCCGTTTATTGCGAGCCGGCCAAAGTCGGTCGCGCCAAGGGCTGGCGTTTGCTGGTGGCGATTGCCGACGTCAGCCACTACGTGGACACGGGTAGCGCTATTGACATTGATGCCTACGACCGTGCCACCAGCGTGTATTTCCCGCGCCGGGTGATCCCGATGCTGCCCGAAAAGCTGTCTAACGGGTTGTGTTCGCTCAACCCGAATGTCGAGCGTTTGTGCATGGTGTGTGACATGCTGATCACGGCCAAGGGCGAGGTTCACGCTTATCAGTTCTACCCCGCTGTGATGTTCAGTCATGCCCGATTCACTTACACCGAAGTCGCGGCTATTTTGGCCAATACCCGCGGGCCTGAAGCGACGCAGCGCAAGGCCTTGGTGCCGCATTTGCTGGACCTGTATGACGTTTACCAGGCCCTGCTCAAGCAGCGGGGTGTGCGTGGCGCGGTGGACTTTGAAACCACCGAGACGCAGATCGTTTGCGACGAGGCCGGCCGCATCGAAAAAATCGTGCCGCGTACCCGCAACGTCGCGCACCGGCTGATTGAAGAAGCCATGCTGTCGGCCAATGTCTGCTCAGCGGACTTTATTGCGCAGAGCAAGCATGTGGGTTTGTTCCGTGTGCATGAGGGCCCGACGCCCGAGAAAAAAGATGTGCTGCGCAACTACCTCAAGGCCATCGGCCTGGGTTTGAACATCAGCGATGACCCGGCGCCAGGTGAGTTCCAGGCCATTGCCATGGCCACCAAAGACCGCCCCGACGCCCAGCAGATTCATTCCATGCTGCTGCGCTCTATGCAACAGGCGATTTACACGCCCATGAACAGCGGCCATTTCGGCCTGGCGTATGAGGCCTACACGCACTTCACCAGCCCGATCCGGCGCTACCCGGACTTGCTGGTGCACCGTGTCATCAAGGCGGTGCTCAAACAGGCCAAGTACCAATTGCCGGCGCTGCCGACGCCCGGCGAGGCGCATGCCAAGCTGTCCAAGCGGCTGGCCTCCCGCGCTGCTGAATCGGGTGAGAAGCTCAAGAAACCAACCGTCGATCAGATGGCCTGGCAAGCCGCCGGCTTGCATTGCAGTGCCAACGAGCGGCGCGCCGACGAGGCCAGCCGCGACGTCGAGGCCTGGCTCAAGTGCAAGTACATGCGCGAGCATTTGGGTGAAGAGTTTGGCGGGGTTGTCAGCTCGGCCACCACCTTTGGCATTTTTGTCACGCTGGACGCGATGTATGTGGAAGGCTTGGTGCACATCACCGAGCTGGGCGGCGAGTATTTCCGTTTTGACGAGGCCCGTCAGGAGCTGCGCGGGGAACGCACGGGTTTGCGCTATGCCATCGGCACCCGGGTGCGCGTGCAGGTCAGCCGCGTGGACCTGGATGGCCGCAAGATTGATTTCCGTTTGGTGCGTGAAGGCGAGGAGTTGCTCACGCGGGCCATGAAAGACAAGTCCGGTGAGGGTGCCGATGCGCCACGAGCTGACAAACGGGCTGAAAAAATGGCCGGAAAAGGCGACAGCAAGCGCGATAAACGTTCGGCTGCGCCCGCTGGCGGCGCTTCAGACCGGGGCCTGGCCCGCTCGCCTATTCAGGCTTTGAAAGCGGCGGTCAAAAAAGCATCCGCCGGCGGGCCGCGCAAGTCCGGCAAGAAGCCACGAAGATAGGATGATCATGCTGCGCGTACTTGGGTTTTTACTTGAAACAGTTTCTTACCTGCTGGTGGGTGCGGCCTTGCTGCGCGCCTACATGAACTGGCTGCGCATCAACATGTCTTCGCAGCCCGGTACCTTTGTGATGGCGCTCACCAACTGGCTGGTCCAGCCTCTGCGTCAGGTTTTGCCTAAGGCTTTGGCCAGATCGCGATTGGACAGCGCCAGTTTGATGGCGGCGGCCTTGCTGGCGCTGGTTTATGCCTTGCTGGCCGGCTTGTTGTTTGGCTGGGCGGACAGTGGCCAATTGCCTTGGTTGGGTTTACTCACACTTTCGCTGCACATGCTGGCGCGCGTTGCCCTGCAGGCGCTGACCATGCTGGTGTTTGCCTTTGTCATCATTTCCTGGGTGCAGCCCGGCTCTTACGTTCATGGTTTGCTCTCGCGGCTGGTCGAGCCGGTACTCAGGCCTTTGCGGCGGGTGGTTCCTTCCATTGGCGGGGTGGACCTGTCTGCCATGGCCTTGCTGTTGTTGTTGCAGATCGGCTTGATGCTGCTGGCTTGAAATCCGGCTTGAAGCGCTGCCGCAGCGCGCGGGTTCAACCCTTAGGACGGGTGAGCCGTTCCAGGCCCAGGCCTTCTGTATCGATGGCGGGTTTTTTGCCGCCCAGCATGTCGGCCACCAGGCGTGCGCTGGCGCAGCTGAGCGCCCATCCGCTGGAGCCGTGCCCCAGGTTGAGCCAGACACCGGGCAACCCAGCGCTGCCGATAATCGGCGGGCCATCCGGCAACATAGTTCTGGCACCTTTCCAGATTTGTACGCTGGATTGGTTGCCGTTGAGCTGCGCTGCCCCCGGAAACCAGTCCTGCAGAACTTTGTAGAGCGTTTGCAGCGCAGCTTCATTTTTGTGAGCCAGCGAGCCGCCGATCTCGGCGCTGCCGGCCACCCGCACGCGGTGACCGATGCGAGAAATAGCGATTTTGTAGCGCTCGTCCATCAGGCCGCTGCGGGGTGCATCCAGAGGCTCACGCACAGGCGCGGTCAGCGAGTAGCCGTAGACGGCGGTCGTCGGAATCCGCACGCCCAGTGGCTTGAGCAGGCGCGCCGAAGCCAGCCCGGCGCAGACCACTAGCGCGTCATAGCGGCGGGCTGCGGTTTCGCCTGCCACAAACACGCTGGTGGGCTGCGCACTATCGAGCCCTTGGATGGTGGTGTTGAAATGAAACTCTGCGCCCAGTTGCTGAGCTTGCGCTTTGAGCAAGGAAGCAAACTGGCGGCAGTTGGCAACTTCGTCTTCCGGCAAGTGAATCGCCCCTGAAAAAACGGTGTCAGGGTTCAGGGCAGGCTCAATCAATCGGGCCTGGGCGGCGTCTATCGCCTTGAATTCAACCCCCGCATCGCGCAGCACCTGTAAGCCTGCTTCCACCATGGCCCGGTCTTTGTCAGAGCGCAGCAGCACCATATAGCCATCGCTGCGGTCGTATTCCAGACGCAGGTCGGCACTGAGTTGGTGAAGTCGTTCGCGGCTGAAAAATGCCAGTCGCTGCAAGCGGGCCCGGTTCAGAGCATAGGTGGCTGGTTTGCAGGAGCGCCACCATTTCCATACCCAGGCCATGTCCTTGGCTGACATTGGCCAGCCCAGGCGCACTGGCGAATGGCGGCTGAGCAGGTGGCTGAGGACCTTGCCCGGCATGCCGGGTGCAGCCCAGGGCGTCACATAGCCGGGGGCCACCACACCTGCGTTGGCAAAACTGGCTTCTTCGGCCACCGAGTCGTGCTGCTCTATCACGGTGACTTCGTGGCCGTCAGCGGTCAGCTCATAAGCCGTGGTCACACCAATGATGCCGGCACCTAGAACGGCGACTTTCATCGAATGCTCACGGGCCAAGCCGTTTGAAAATGGGTTGAGACAGACAAGTCGGGCATGTGGTGTGTGTTGATCGCTGGACGCGAAAATCTTAATTGGCTAAGACAAATCGCCGAACTCTCGAGGTTCAGCATTCTCAGCGGGGGATTATCACTGCCCGCGCGCTGCCTTCAGAGCTGCTTCGACTTGCAGCGATGTGTCTAAAAGCGCATCGTCATGCAAAGCAGCCTGCCACAGCATCAGCCCGACCGGCAGCTGTGTTGCCTTGTGTGGCGGCGCAAAGCAGGGCACAGAGATGGCGCAACCGTCGAGCATGTTGACCACGGCGGTGTTGCGCAGCAGCAGCCCATTGACCCTGAAAAAATTCACATCGTCATCGATCAAGCCGGCCAATGGCGGCGCAACCATGGGCACGGTGGGGGACAGCACGGCGTCAAAGCCGGCTAACAGAACATTCATACGGCCGATCCAGTTGTGCCTGGCCGCCAGCAGATCGATGTAATCGGCGGCGCTCATGGAAGCCCCCTTGAGAATGCGCAAGGCCACCCGCGGGTCGTACAAGGCTTGCTTGTGGGCGATCAGTTCGCGGTGCCAGGCATAGCTTTCGGCCGCTGAAAGTCCGCCGCTGGCATTGATGTTGGCCAGCTCCGAGAGCTCTGCAAGCGGGATCTCAATGACTTGCGCGCCAGCTGCGCGCAGCACGCGCAAGCTGTTGTCAAAGGCCAGGGCGACACTTTCGTCCAGGCCGTCTTGCATGAGCGTGCGGGCTACCGCGAAACGGCTGGCAGACAAAGGTTTACCGGCCAGGGTTACGCGCCGGTCGGCCAGTATTTCGTGCACTGTCACGGCGTCACGCACAGAGCGGGTCAAGGCGCACACTGTGTCCAGGGTGGTGGACAGCGGCAACGCGCCTGCTGTGGGCACCAGCCGTGCGGTACTTTTAAAGCCGACCAGGCCGCACAAGGCGGCCGGTATGCGGATAGAGCCGCCGGTGTCTGAGCCCAGACCCACAAAGGCTGCGCCAGTGGCCACAGACACGGCTGCGCCAGACGATGAGCCGCCGGTGATGCGCGCAACTTCGGGGTCGGCAGGGTTGGCCGGCGAACCGTAGTGCGGGTTGATGCCGACACCGGAAAAAGCAAATTCCGACATGTTGGTGCGCCCGGCAATCAGGCCGCCGGCATGGCGCAGCCGTGCTACGGCCGGGCAGTCAGCCGTTGCCGGTGCAGCGCCAGTCAGCGCGGTGGAGCCGGCCAGCGTGACTTGGTCTTGAACATCAAACAGATCTTTGACTGACACCGGCAAGCCAGCCAGTGCACCGATTGCGCCAGACTTGCCCTTCAGCCCGACATCGCTGGCGCTGTGGGCCGCTGCTGCCAGAACATCAGCCGGGTGCCGGGTGTAGGCGTGGGCGCAGGCGGCTTCGAGGCTGTGCTCTCGGGCCCGCAACAGGGCGTCTTGAAGGCTGTCTTTGCCGGCGGCGATGGCCCGGGCCTGGGCGTGAAGGTCTGCAAACATGGGTTTCGCGCCTGGATGGGGTGATATACTCAGCGGGTTTTGTAAATGCCTGTGAGGGCTTAGCAAAATAAATCGCAAGTCAGCCACTCAAGGTGTCGCACCGGAAATAACTCCTGTCGATAAGCGCTGATTTTAGACACAACCTTTGGAGTTTTTTATATGTCCGTCAGCATGCGTGAAATGCTTGAAGCCGGTGTCCATTTCGGTCACCAAACCCGCTTCTGGAACCCCAAGATGGCTCAGTACATCTTCGGCCACCGTAACCGTATCCACATCATCAACCTGGAAAAATCGCTGCCGATGTTCCAGGACGCGGCCAAGTTCGCGCGCCAGCTTGCCGCCAACCGCGGCACCATTTTGATGGTCGGCACCAAGCGCCAGGCCCGCGAAATCGTCGCTGCTGAAGCCCAGCGTGCCGGTGTGCCTTTCGTTGACCAGCGTTGGCTAGGCGGCATGCTGACCAACTTCAAAACGGTCAAGACATCCATCAAGCGCCTGAAGGAGATGAAGGCCCAGCAAGAAGCCGGCCTGGACACCATCAGCAAAAAAGAGCAACTCACCTTCAAGCGCGAAATCGAAAAGCTCGAAAAAGACATAGGCGGCATCCAGGACATGGCTGCGCTGCCGGACGCCATCTTCGTGATTGACGTGGGTTTCCACAAGATCGCCGTGGCTGAAGCGCAAAAACTGGGCATCCCTCTGATCGGCGTGGTGGACTCCAACCACTCGCCTATCGGCATCGACTATGTGATCCCCGGCAACGATGACTCCTCCAAAGCTGTCGCCCTGTACGCCCGGGGTATTGCTGACGCGATCATCGAAGGACGCGCCAGCGCGGGCAATGAGATCGTTCGTGCCGTGGCTGCTGAAGGCGCTGACGAATTCGTCGAAGTGCCCGCTGCTGCCTGATTTTCGCGGCCGTGTGCCAATCGAAAAAGGGGCTCGGGTAGCCCCTTTTTCACAAGCAAATTTCGGCAGTCTGGTTCTGGGCTGCCGTTTAGATCAAGTCAACCGACATTCAAGGAGAAACAACAATGGCAATTACTGCAAGCATGGTCGCTGAACTGCGCGCCAAGACCGACGCCCCCATGATGGAGTGCAAAAAAGCATTGACCGAAGCAGACGGCAACATGGAAAAAGCCGAAGAGATCTTGCGCGTCAAGCTGGGCAACAAGGCCGGCAAAGCGGCTTCCCGCGTAACAGCCGAAGGCGTGGTTGCCATTCACACGGAAGGCGGCGTTGGCGCCTTGGTGGAAGTCAATTGCGAAACCGATTTTGTCACCAAGAATGACAGCTTCCTGGGGCTGGTCAATGCCGTTGCCCAGGGCATCGTTAAGCACAACCCGGCCGATGTGGCGGCCATTGGCGCCATGCCTTTTTCGATGGACGGTTTCGGTCCCACCATTGAAGACGTGCGCAAGGGCTTGATCGGCAAGATCGGCGAGAACATGAGTGTTCGCCGCTTCCAGCGTTTTGCATCCGGCAGCAAGTTTGCTTCTTATTTGCACGGCACGCGCATCGGCGTGGCGGTCGAGTTCGAAGGTGACGAAACTGCCGCCAAAGACGTTGCCATGCACGTTGCCGCTATGAAGCCCGTGGCTTTGTCCAGCGCCGATGTGCCTGCAGAGTTGGTGGCCAAAGAGCGCTCGGTTGCCGCTGCCAAAGCCGCCGAAGACGCAGCTGTGGCGCAGGCCGCAGGCAAGCCCGTGCAGTCGGCTGAGATCGTTGCCAAGCGCATCGACGGCGGCGTGCAAAAGTACCTCAAGGAAGTCAGCCTGTTCAACCAGACTTTTGTCAAGAACGACAAGCAGACGGTCGAGCAGATGCTCAAGGAAAAAGCCACCACGGTGAAGTCCTTTACTTTGTACGTGGTCGGCGAAGGCATCGAGAAAAAGGTGGACGACTTTGCGGCCGAAGTGGCGGCACAGATCGCAGCGGCCAAGGCGGGCTGAGTTGGCGGGGCTTGAGCCCCGTTAAAATTCCCTACAATTTCCACACACAGGACTCACATGCCAGCCTACAAGCGGATCTTGCTCAAACTCTCCGGCGAAGCCTTGATGGGCGACGATGCATTTGGCATCAATCGCGCCACCATTGTGCGGATGGTCGAAGAGATTGCAGAGGTGACCCGCTTGGGTGTGGAAGTGGCTGTCGTCATCGGCGGGGGCAACATCTTTCGCGGCGTGGCGGGCGGATCGGTCGGCATGGACCGGGCGACCGCGGACTACATGGGTATGCTGGCGACTGTGATGAATGCTCTGGCACTCGGAGACACCATGGACAAGGCCGGCCTCACGCCCCGGGTGATGTCGGCTATCGGGATTGAGCGCATTGTCGAGCCCTATGTCAGGCCCAAAGCTTTGCAGTACCTGGAAGAAGGCAAAGTCGTTATTTTCGCGGCCGGCACGGGCAACCCGTTTTTCACCACCGACACAGCGGCTGCTTTGCGGGGCGCTGAAATCGGTGCGGAAATTGTGCTCAAAGCCACCAAAGTGGATGGGGTCTACAGCGCAGATCCGCGCAAAGACCCGGCTGCAACCCGCTACACCAGCATTACTTTCGATGAAGTCATCAGCCGCAACCTTGAGGTGATGGATGCCACTGCTTTTGCGCTGTGCCGTGACCAGAAGTTGCCTGTCAAAGTTTTCAGCATTTTTAAACTCGGCGCCCTCAAGCGCGTGGTGCTCGGTGAGAACGAAGGCACACTGGTCCATATTTGAGCTGTCTGAGCGGCGTGCCAGCACCGCCTGCCGGTTTTTTATTTTTCTTTGTATCTGGAGTCTCCCTCATGAGCATTGCTGACACCAAACAAAATGCGGAAGCAAAGATGCAGCAGTCGCTGGAGTCTTTCAAGCACGCGCTGACCAAAATCCGCACCGGCCGGGCCAATCCTGGATTGCTCGACACCGTGCAGGTCGATTACTACGGCTCGATGGTGCCTATCAGCCAGGTAGCCAATGTCTCCCTGCTGGATGCGCGCACCATCAGTGTGGCCCCCTGGGAAAAAGGCATGGGTGCCAAGATCGAAAAAGCCATTCGCGACTCGGACCTGGGTTTGAACCCGGCCTCGCAGGGTGATCTGATTCGCGTGCCCATGCCGGCCATGACCGAAGAGCGCCGCAAAGAGCTGACCAAAGTGGTCAAGGGCGAAGGCGAGCACGCCAAGGTGGCTATCCGCAATCTTCGTCGTGACGCCAACGACGGCGTTAAAAAGCTGGTCAAAGACAAGCTGGTCTCTGAGGATGACGAACGCCGCGCCCAGGAAGACATCCAGAAGTTCACAGACCGTTTCATTGCCGAGGTCGACAAACTGGTCGCCGGCAAGGAACAAGACATCATGGCGGTTTGAGGCGCTCCCGCCGGCCTAACGTTCATGGCCTCTAACGCCTTACACAACATGCCGCAACACGTGGCCATCGTCATGGATGGCAACGGGCGCTGGGCCGCCAAGCGGTTTTTGCCTCGCCTGGCCGGTCATCAGCAAGGCGTGGTGGCGCTGCGTCGCTGTGTCAAAGCCTGTGTTGAGCGCGGCGTCGGCGTGTTGACTGTTTTTGCGTTTTCCTCCGAGAACTGGAACCGTCCCGCTGAGGAAGTATCGAGCCTGATGGAGCTGCTGGTTCATGCGGTGGTCAATGAAGTGCCGGATCTTCAAAAAAACGGGGTCCGCTTGTATTTTGTCGGCGACCGCCAGCGTCTGTCTGCCAAAGTGCAGGCCGCGCTGAGCAGCGCCGAGCTCAGCACAGCTTCCCAGTCGCGCATGGTGCTCAACGTCTGTTTTAACTATGGCGGACGCTGGGACATGGCCCAGGCCGCGCAAAAGGTGGCTGCCAGCGGCCAGCCCATCACCGAGCTGGCCATCGACCGTGCTTTGGCGCTGGCGCATGTGCCTGACCCCGACCTCTTGATTCGAACCGGCGGCGAGTTACGGATCAGTAATTTTTTGCTCTGGCAAGCCGCCTACACCGAACTGCATTTCACCGACAAGCTCTGGCCTGAGTTTGACGTGACTGCGCTGGACGAGGCGCTGCAGGTGTACCGCAGCCGCGAGCGGCGGTTTGGACAATCTTCCGCCCAGATACAGGCAGCAGAAGTGAAGCCATCGGATCAATCTGTGAAAGCCGCTTGATGCTCAAACAGCGCGTGATCACAGCCGTGCTGCTGCTGGCTGTTTTGTTGCCGGCGCTGTTCAATGCTTCTCCTTTGCCGTTTTGCGCGCTGGCTTTGTTGTTGATTTCTGCGGGTGGATGGGAGTGGGGCCGGCTCAACGGCTGTGGTCCCGGCCTGTCTTGGCTGATTGGCGTGCTTTGTTTTGTCGCTGGCCTGTTGGCCTGGCAATTCGGGTGGTTAAATCTGGCGCTGCCCTGGCTTTGGAGTGGTGTGGGCGCCGCCTGGGTGCTGGGTGGCGCATGGCTGCTGCAGCGTGGTGTTGCGGGCTGGCCGCTGGTTCCCCGCGCACTGCGTTTGCTCATAGGTGCCATGGCGCTCTGGCTGGCCTGGTTGGCACTGGCACAGGCCCGGTATATGGGTGTTAATTTTTTACTGTCTGTCATGGTGCTGGTATGGGTTGCCGATATTGGCGCCTACTTTGCCGGCAAGGCATTCGGTACCCGCTTTATCCGGCGCAAGTTGGCCGCCTCCATCAGCCCCGGTAAAAGCTGGGAAGGGGTGCTGGGCGGCATGGCCGGCGCACTGTTGATGGCCCTGGCCTGGACTCTGCTGGACCGCAGCGTTGCAACTGGCGGCGCCAGTTTTTACACAACGCTGGCAGAGCGGCACTCAGTGCCCTTGATGCTGCTGGTGGTACTCTTTATGGCGGCCATGAGCGTGGTGGGTGATCTGGTTGAATCGCTGGTCAAACGCAGCGCCGGCGCCAAAGACTCCAGTGCGCTACTGCCCGGGCACGGCGGTGTGCTTGACCGCCTGGATGCGCTCATACCCACTTTGCCTCTGGCCATGATGTTGGTCAGCCTCTGAGATGACACAAAAAATCACCATCCTCGGTTCCACCGGCTCCATTGGTGTCAACACCCTGGATGTGTTGTCCCTGCACCCGGATCGTTTTGAGGTCTTTGCGCTGAGCGCCGCTGTACAGGTTGACTTGATGCTGGCGCAATGCCGGCGCTTCAAACCCGTTTTTGCCGTCATGGCCAGTGTGCCCCATGGTCAGTTACTGGCTGAAAAAATCCGTGACCACCAGCTGTCCACGCAGGTCTTGTCGGGTCCTGCAGCGCTTGAAATGATCGCCTCGCATGAGTCTGTCGATGCGGTCATGGCGGCCATCGTGGGCGCCGCCGGCTTGCCCCCGTGTATGGCTGCGGTCAAGGCTGGCAAGCGGCTGTTGCTCGCGAACAAAGAGGCCCTGGTGGTGGGCGGTGAGGTCTTTATGCAGGCCGTGCGCCAGGGGGGCGCGCAGTTGCTACCCATCGACAGCGAGCACTCGGCGATTTTTCAGTCTTTGCCTGAAGACCCCAGTACCTGGGCCGACCGTGTGGAAAAAATCATACTCACGGCCTCGGGCGGACCGTTTCGTGAGCGCGATCCTGAAACATTACAGCATGTCACGCCTGATCAGGCCTGCGCACACCCGAACTGGGTGATGGGCCGCAAGATTTCGGTGGACTCGGCCACCATGATGAACAAAGCCCTGGAAGTCATCGAAGCCAGATACCTGTTTGGCGTGTCGCCCCAGCAGATCGAGGTGGTGATTCACCCGCAAAGCATCATTCATTCGATGGTGCAATACCGCGACACCTCGGTAGTGGCCCAGCTTGGCACGCCAGACATGCGGGTTCCGATTGCTTACGGTCTGGCCTGGCCGGGGCGTATCGCTTCGGGTGCCAAGGCACTGGATTTTCGGGCTTTGGCCCAAATGACCTTTGACACGCCCGATCCACGCCGTTTCCCCGGCCTGGCCCTGGCTTGGGAGGTGCTGGGCGGACCTGCAGGCAGCACAGCGGTGCTCAATGCGGCCAACGAGGTGGCCGTGGCCGCTTTTCTGGCCGGGCAAATTCGCTTTGACCAGATTCACCGCGTTAACCGGGAAGCGCTGGACAAGGTGAAGCTGAGCGCGGTTAGCGGTATCGAAGATCTGCTGCGCATCGACCAGCAGACCCGCGATACGGCGCAGCAACTTGTTAAGCGACTGGAAGTCTGAGCATGCTGACGCTGCTGGCTTTTGTGATGGCCTTGGGTCTTCTGATCACTGTGCATGAGTACGGCCACTATCGGGTGGCTCGGGCTTTTGGTATCCAGGTCTTGAAGTTTTCGATTGGTTTTGGCAAGCCGATTTTCAGTTGGCGTTGGGCCGGACAGCCGACAGAATTTTCGATCGGACTATTGCCCCTGGGGGGTTATGTGTCCATGCTGGACGAGCGTGAAGGCCCGGTCGA
>JAIPDA010000018.1 GCA_021737905.1 Rhodoferax sp. | reverse complement strand
CCTGCACGAACCCGGCGATGCCCGGGACGGCGTGACAGTCGATGTGCCGCTGTTTGCGCTCAACCAGGTGAACGAAGAGCGCTGCGAGTGGCTGGTGCCCGGCATGCTCAAGGACAAGATTCAGGCACTCATCAAAACCCTGCACCAGCGCCCGCGCTCGCGCCTGGTGCCGTTGCCCGAGACGGCAGGGCGCATGGCGGCCGAGTTGCTTCAACCCGAAAAGTGGGGCACCGGCTCGCTCACCGACGCGGTGCTCAAGTGGGTGCGCGACGCCACCAGCCTGGACATCAAGCGCAACGACATGAAGCTCGACATGTTGCCGCCGCACCTGTTCATGAACTTCCGCGTGCTCGACGAACACGGCCGCCAACTCGGCACCGGCCGCAACCTGGGCGCGCTCAAAGGCGAGCTAGGCTCGCAAGCGCGCGGCGCCTTCCAGGCGCTGGCCGGGTTGAAAAATAAATTGGGGTCAGACCCCGATTTGGCAAAGCCCCATCCAGATAAATTGGGCTCTGACCCCATTCCCCCCGGAACTGCGAGAAGTGCCGCGTCCCCATCGGCCAGCCCTCCAGCCAAAGCCGCCGGTGAACGCTACACCACCTGGTCCTTCGGCGAGCTGCCCGAGCTCATGGAAATCCGCAAAGGCAGCCAGACGCTGATCGGCTTTCCCGCGCTGCTGGATATGGAAGACGCCGTGGCCATTGAAGTGTTTGACGAGCCCGACGTGGCTGCCGCCAAACACCGATCCGGCCTGCGCCGCCTGTTTTCGTTGCAAATCAAAGACGCGCTCAAGTACCTAGAGAAAAACCTGCCCGATCTGCAAAAAATGGCCACCGCCTACATGCTGGTCGGCCGCGCCGCCGACAACTCAGGCGGCGGCACGCTCGAAGAGCTGCGCAGCCAAATCATTGAAGTCGCGCTCGACCGCGCTTTTTTGGTCGAGCCGCTGCCCACGGGCGAAGCCGACTTCAAAAAACGCGTGGACGAAGGCCGCGCCCGCCTGACGCTGATCGCTAGCGAAGTGGCGCGCTTAGCGGCCAGCATTTTGGTGGAGTTTGCCGCCGCCCAGCGCAAAATCAAAGACAGCAAAAACGCCATCGACGCAGCTGCCGACGCCGCCCAGCAATTGGCGCGCCTGGTGCCCAAACGCTTTTTGGCCACCACGCCGTACCCGCAGCTGCAGCACTTTCCGCGCTACCTCAAGGCCATCACCCTGCGCCTGGACAAGTGGCGCGCCGACCCCACCCGCGACGCCACCCGCCTGACCGAACTGCGCCCGCAAGAACAACGCTTTTGGCGCCTGGTGGCCGAACGCAAAGGCGCCATTGACGCCCGCATGCAGGAATACCGCTGGCTGCTGGAAGAGCTGCGCGTGAGCTTTTTTGCGCAAGAGCTGAGGACGCCGCAGCCGGTGAGCGTGAAGCGGCTGGACAAAGCCTGGGGGCAGATCAACTCTTGAAGCGGGAATGGATTCCTGCCTTCGCAGGAATGACGGAGGGGGCGGGGATGGATTCCTGCCTTCGCATGAATGACGGAGGGTGCGGGAATGACGAAGGGGTGCGAATCCTCCGGCCCTTCGAGGGCCTCAGTGCGAATGTAAATGTAAAAACCCCTTAGACAGGCTCAGGGCGAAGGGGGTGAGGGAGCCTTCAGGTCCGATCTGTACCCTGTCCGTTCGCCCTGAGCCTGTCGAAGGGCTTGGGACAGTTCAGCTGTTTAAAGCTTGGCCAGCCGCCCCAGCGCGGCCTGGAGCGTTTCGTCTTTTTTGGCGAAGCAAAAGCGCACTACGCGCTGGTCGAAGCCGCTGCCGTAGAAAGCTGACATGGGGATGGCTGCCACGCCGATCTCGGTGGTCAGCCATTTGCAGAAGTCGGCTTCGCCCAGGTCGCTGACGCCTGAGATGTCCACGCACTGGAAGTAGGTGCCTTCGCTGGGCAGCAGCTTGAACTTGGTGGCGGCCAGGCCTTCGCGGAACAGGTCGCGCTTGCGTTGGTAGAAGGCCGGCAAGTCCAGGTAAGCAGCAGGTTTGGCCATGTAGCTGGCCAGGGCGTGCTGCACCGGGGTGTTGACGGTGAAGACGTTGAACTGGTGCACCTTGCGGAACTCTGCCGTGAGCGTGGCGGGGGCGGCCACGTAGCCGACTTTCCAGCCGGTGACGTGGTAGGTCTTGCCGAAGCTGCTGACGATGAAGGCGCGCGCCGCCAGGCCGGGAAAGCGCACGGCGCTGTGGTGCATGGCGCCCAGGGCGGCGTCAAACACCATGTGTTCATAGACCTCGTCGCTGATGAGCAGCACGTCGGTGGGCGCCAGCAGGGTTTGCAGGCGCAGCATTTCGGCTTCGGTCCAGACGGTGGCGCTGGGGTTGTGCGGCGAGTTGATGATGATGGCGCGGGTTTTGGGGCTGAGCGCGGCGGCGATCTTGTCGAAGTCTGGGCGGAAGGTGCCGGGGGTGAGCGGTACGCGCACGACGGTGCCGCCGGCCAGCTCGATGTTGGGCACATAGCTGTCGTAGCAGGGCTCGAGCACGATCACTTCGTCGCCCGGGTGGACGATGCCCAAAATGATGGTGATGATCGCTTGCGTGGCACCGGCGGTGACGGTGATCTCGGTGGCCGGGTTGTAGCTGCGGCCGTGAAGGGTTTGAATTTTGGCGGCGATGGCTTCGCGCAGCACCGGCACGCCGGTCATGGGCGGGTACTGGTTGAGGCCGCTTTGCATGGCAGAAGTCACCGCGTTGACCAGTGCCGGGTCGCATTCAAAGTCTGGAAAGCCCTGGCCCAGGTTGACGGCGTTCTTTTCTGTGGCCAGCGCCGACATCACCGTGAAGATGGTGGTGCCCACATTGGGCAGGCGGCTTTGCAGGGTGGGGGTGTGCTGGCGCACGGCGGCGAGGGTAGGGCTCATGGTTTTCAAACTTCGTAGTCGTTGATACGGCCGGTCATGGCTTTGGTGATGAGCTCGCGGGTTAGCTTGTCGCTCACCAGTTCGGCAAATTTGTAGACAAAATTGCGCAGGTAGGCGCTGCGCTTGAAAGCGACGCGTGCCACGTTCATGCCAAAAAGCTGTCCCGCAGGCAGAGTCACCAGGTCAGAGTTGGTGCCGTCGTCACGCAGCGCCATTTCAGCCACGATGCCAACACCCAGGCCCAGGCGCACATAGGTTTTGATGACGTCGGAGTCGATGGCCTCGAGCGCAATGCGCGGGTGAAGGCGCTTGGCGGCGAAGGCTTCGTCGATCTTGGTTCGGCCCGTGAAGGACGGGTGGTAAGTGATGAGGGGTTGGCCGGCCAGCTCTTCCAGAGTGATGTTTTTTTGCCGGGCCAGTGGATGGTCGGCCGGCATGACCAGCATGTGCTGCCATTCGTAGCAGGGTAGGGTGACCAGCTCGTCGTACTGCGCCAGGGACTCGGTGGCGATACCGATCTCGGCGACTTCGTCGATCAGCATGCGGGCTACCTGGTCGGGTGAGCCCTGGTGCAGGCTGACGTTGACCTTGGGAAAGGCCTCGCGAAGGCTCGCTACCGGTTGCGGCAGCACGTACCGCGCCTGGGTGTGGGTGGTGGCAATCGACAGGGTGCCGCTGTCTTGGGCTGAATACTGCTCGCCGATGCGCTTGAGGTTGCCAACTTCCCGCATGATCAGTTCTATGCTTTGCAGCACGTGCTGGCCGGGCTCGGTCACGCGTTTGAGCCGTTTGCCGTGACGCGCAAAAATCTCTACGCCCAGCTCTTCTTCCAGCTCAATGATGGCCTTGGATACCCCCGGCTGCGAGGTGTGCAGGGCGCGCGCGGTTTCAGTGAGATTAAGGTTGCGGCGCACGGCCTCTTGCACAAAGCGAAACTGATGAAGGTTCATATCAAATAAGTTCTCATTAAGTCTTTTATTATGACATTTTGAGACTAAAGAGGGTTGACTGTGCAACAGGCCATTTGGGGCTAAAAGCCAGTCAATCAGGCCAGCGCAATGTCTGCCAGCAGTGCAGTGAGTTGGGCTGACTCGCCTGCGGTGGCTAACAACTCAAGCCTTACCTGGGGGTGTTTGCTGCGAATCTCTTCGATGATGAGCGGCAGGTCTTCACGCGCGTGCTTACCGACACCCAGAAACAAGGGAAAAACACGAATGTGCGTTGCGCCAGCAAAGACCATGTCGTCTGCAGCCTGCGGCAGACTCGGCAAACATAGCTCAAGGTAGGCGCAGCTCACAAGAGCCGCCGGATGGCGATGCCTGATTTCAGTGGCCACAGCTTCAATGGGCAGGCGCCAAAGCGGGTCTCTGGAGCCGTGGGCAAACAAAATGATGGCGGTGGTCATGCGCTTGGTCAGGTGCGTGCAGTAGGGTTAAAAAAGACAACCAGGTGCGTTAACGCCGCAGCACCAGCCAGCCGAAGGCCGTCAATGAAATGCCGGTGTAAAGCAAGCCCGGGGCTGCAGCCGCGAGCCAAGGCTCCCATTTTTGCAAGTTACCGATGTGGCCGAACACATTGTTGAGCAGAAAAAAACTGATGCCTATCATCACACCGGCAAAAACATAGGTGGCAATGCCGCCGGCGCGAAAGTGCAGGTAGGCGAACGGCAAGGACAAGATCACCATGACCAGGCAGCTGAGCGGGTAAAAAACTTTTTTCCAGAATTCAATCTCATAGCGCTGTGAAGACTGTCCGTTGGCTTTGAGATGCTGCACATAATTAAAGAGGTCGATGGTGGCCATCTGGTCCGGTTTAAGCAGGGCTACGGAGACCATCTCGGCGCTGATTTCGGTGGGCCAGCGCAAGCTGTCCACCCGGGTTCGGGTCATGCTGGCTTTGTCCAGCCCTTTGTTCAGGCTGTCGGTACTTGGACGGATTAAAAACTCAGTACGCTCGGCCTTGAGCAGGGTCCAGGATTGATCAGTCGCAAATTGGGCTGCGCCAGCTTCGGTCAGTGAGACAACCAGGCCTTTGTTGTCATACTCATAAATACGGATTCCCTGCATCTCATTGGCTGGAGACAAGGCCCGTACGTTGACAACGTAATTGTTGTAGAGCTGCTTTTCTTTGAGCCAGGCGCCGGTCTGCCCAACGGTGATGCGGCCTTGGTACTTGGCTTTGAGCAGCTGCGCCGTGCGTTGGGCCACGGGTGAGAGGTAGTCACCCACGGCAAAACTCAGCACCACAAAGACGCTGCCCATCACCAGCAGCAGTCTGAGGGCGCGCCAGGGGTCCAGCCCGCTGGTGCGCAAGATCGTGAATTCCGATGTCTTGGCCATGCGGGCCATCACCATGATGGTGCCTATCAATACCGAAATCGGCATCAACTCATAAATGTGGCTGGGCCCCAAAAGAGCGACATAAAGCAAAGAATGACGCAGCTGGTACACCTGTTCTGCACCGGCGAACATTGATTTTTGACCGATGTTCTTGAGGTCATCAACCAGGTCAAACAAAGAGAAAAGCGCCAGAAAACCAATGCCCACCAGCAAAATGGAAACCCAGACCTCGCCGTAGATCAGTTTGCGGACGGTTTTCATGGCTTCACAGAAGATTTAACGGCCAGTGCTTGGGCGGAAAGTGGCCGGCGCGGCAGCAGGTCTGCAAGGCTCCAGTTCTCGTTGCGTTTGGCCAGCCAGAGCAAGCTGCCGATGAGCACACTGCCGTGCATCATCAGCAACAAGCTGCCCAGGCCCATACGCCCACTGGCCACCCAGGTTTGCCCCAGACCTATCAGGTTGCTGTACAAAATGAAGACCAGCAGCACCAAAATAACATTGCTGCTGCGGCCTGCGCGCGGGTTCACGGCGGCCAGTGCCAGCGCCAACACCACAAAATTGATGGCGCTGAAAACAAGTCCGAGGCGCCATGAGAGCTCGGCCTGGTGGCTGTTGCTGCGCGACTGCAAAAGCTCAAGGGTCGACATTGCACGGATTTCGATCGCTTCGGCTGCCACATCCTTGCGTTGGCCGGTACTGATGCCGTATTCCTCAAAATCAGTCACCCGCAGGTCTGGCTTGCCTAGGGTGTTTTCCATGCGCTGGCCGTTTTGCAGTATGAGCATTTGCGTATCGTTGACCACCTCAACCCGGCCAACGCGTGCTGTTGTGACCGTGTTTTTGTTTTTTTCGACTGAGGCAATGAAGATGTTGTTGCTGCCAACGCGCCCTTCGGAGGCGCTGTCAATAAAGAATACCCGCTGGCCGTTAGCAGACTCCTGAAACTGACCCGGTGCAATTCGGTCCAGGTCACCGCGCTGGTCATAGCGCTGTTTCATGTCTGCACTTTGCTGATGGGTCCAGGGCCAGATGACCAGCGCAGAGACGGTGATCAACACCAGCACCGGCCAGGCAAAGCGCAGCAAGGGCCGCAAAAAAGCAGACAAGCCGCGCCCGCTGGCAAACCAGACCACCATTTCGCTGTCCTGGTACATACGGGACAAGGTGCTCAGCATGGCGATAAACAGCGACAAAGTCAGGATGGTCGGCAAACGCCCCAAAGCGGCATACGCCATGATGAGCATGACGTCTTGCGGGCTGATGGAGCCCCTGGAGACGCGGCCCAAGGTTTGAATCAAGACGATTGTCAAGATGATGGTGAGCAGTACCACGAGGGTGGCACCAAAGCTGCGCGCCAATTCTTTGCGCATCGAAGATTGGAATAACATGGAGCGATTAATTATTTTTTCGCAAAAACGGAACTTCCTTCAATTATGGACTTCGAACTCAAGACCTTGAACCGCGCCCGGCTCTGCACTGAGAAATGTGATGCTCTGGTCGTGCTGGTGCCTCAGGACATGGCCAGCGGCAATGACGCGCTTTCCAGCTTGATCGCAGCGGCCACCCGCGCTGGTGACTTTGAGGCCAAGCCCGGTAATTTGCTGCAAGCCTACCGCCCAGAGGGCTTGGCTGCAACCCGCTTGCTGCTGGTGGGCGTAGGTGATGGCACGCCCCGCCATGTTCGCAGCGCGGTGCTGGCGGCGATGGCGGCCCTGAAGTCCGGCAAGGCATTGCGGCTTGTTTTGTGCCTGAGCTTGCTCAAAGACGCTGAGTCGCCAGCGATTCATGCTGCATTACTGAGCTGCGGCGATGCGGCTTACCAATACAGCGCCACCAAGTCCAAAGCGCCGACCAGGCATTTTCAGCGGGCCGTGGTGGCCGTGGCCGACGCGCCGGCGGCCAAAGCCGCCTTTGCCAAAGCCTGCGCTCTGGCCCAAGGCATCGCACTGGCCCGCGAGTGGGGCAACCGCCCTGCCAACCATGCCACCCCTGACAAACTCGCCGGTGCAGCCCGCGAACTGGCTAAATTGCCACGCGTTTCAGCGCTGATCCTGGGCCCCAAAGAAGTTGCCAAACTGGGCATGGGCTCATTCATGGCGGTAGCGCGTGGCTCCGAAGAGCCGCTGCGTTTTATTGTGCTGCGTTATGAAGGCGCGCTCAAGAACCAGGCGCCGGTGGTGCTGGTGGGCAAGGGCATCACCTTCGACACGGGCGGGATCTCTATCAAACCAGCTGCTGAGATGGATGAGATGAAATTCGATATGTGCGGAGCAGCCAGCGTGCTGGGCACTTTCCGGGCCTTGGCGGCCTTGCAGCCCAGGCTGAATGTGGTGGGTTTGATACCTGCCTGCGAAAACATGCCCGACGGCCGCGCTATCAAGCCCGGCGACGTGGTCAGCAGCATGAGCGGTCTGACCATTGAAGTACTCAATACCGATGCCGAAGGCAGGCTGGTTCTTTGCGATGCCCTGACCTACGCCGAGCGATTCAAACCGCGTGCCGTGGTCGACATTGCTACTTTGACAGGCGCCTGCGTGGTGGCCTTGGGCAGCGTGCGTTCCGGTATGTTCTCGAGCAACGATGCTTTGGCTCAGTCACTGATGGAAGCTGGCGATCGATCTTTAGATCTGTGCTGGAGAATGCCCTTGGACGACCTTTATGCCGAAGGGCTGAAAAGCAATTTTGCAGACATCGCCAACGTGGCTGGCCGCGCGGGTGGTGCTGTGACGGCCGCTAAGTTTTTACAACGTTTTGCGGGCAAGTTCCCCTGGGCGCATCTGGACATTGCCGGCACAGCCTGGAAAAGTGGTGCCGCCAAAGGCTCGACCGGGCGACCTGTGGCGCTGCTGGTGGAGTACCTGCTCAGCCAGACCGAGCCTAGCCTTACAAAAACGAGTCGCCCTAAGAGCGTCAAGACCCGCAGCCTGGCTGCCCGCGCATGACAGAAGTTGAGTTTCATTTCAACGTTGGCGACAAACTCGACTACAGCTGCCGCTTGCTGCGCAAAGCACATGCAGGCGGCGCCAAATTGCTGGTCACAGCGGACCCCGTGATGCTGGCGCAGCTCGACCAGATGCTGTGGACTTTGTCTGCGACCGAGTTCCTGCCCCATTGCCGCAGCGACGCGCCGCCCGCCACCCTGGCACTTTCACCTATCGTGCTGGCGGCTTCTGCCTTGGAGCCGGTATTGGAAGGGCGTGCAGCAGGCGTTCTGGTCAATCTGGGCCAAGATGTACCGCCAGGCTTTGAAAGCTTTGAACGATTCATTGAAATTGTCAGTAGCGCCCCTGATGACCGCCTGGCCGGGCGTCAGCGTTGGAATCATTACAAACAACGCGGTTACGTACTCAAAGCCCACGACCGGACAGCTGCAGCGCAAAACGCCGCCAGCGCTCAAAGCCGAAATTAACTCTTTTTTGATTTTTTGTGACACCTCTGTGGCACAGGCTCAAAAATTGCGATATCTTTCGTAGGTTGAGGTTAGAAGCCCTCGCATCCTTGTCTATTTTTTAACCGGAGTGAATATGAAACTGAAAATTACCGCTTTAGCCTCCTTGGTCGTCCTATCGGGCATGGCAACGGCTCAAGAAACACAAGTTGTCAAAATCGGCCACGTGGCGCCTGTATCCGGCGCTCAGGCCCACTACGGCAAAGACAATGAAAACGGTGCCCGCATGGCCATTGAAGACCTCAATGCCCAAAATATTGTGATCGCCGGCAAAAAAATTAAATTTGAAATCGTTGCCGAAGACGATGCAGCCGACCCGAAACAGGGCACCGCTGCCGCACAAAAACTGTGCGACTCTAAAGTCGCCGGCGTGGTCGGTCACCTCAATTCAGGCACCACCATTCCCGCTGCCAAGGTTTATAACGACTGCGGTATTCCCCACGTCACTGGTGCCGCGACCAACCCCAACCTGACAAAGCCTGGCTACAAGACAACTTATCGCATCATCGCCAATGACAATGCTTTGGGCGCTGGTCTGGCTTTTTATGCTGCAGACAAGCTCAAGCTGAAAAAAGTCGCCATCATTGACGACCGTACAGCTTACGGCCAGGGTGTTGCTGAAGTCTTTAAAAAGACTGCACTGCAAAAAGGCATGACAGTTGTGGACGAGCAGTTCACCACTGACAAAGCCACCGACTTCATGGCCATTTTGACTGCCATCAAGGCCAAAGCCCCTGACGCCGTTTTCTACGGCGGTATGGACCCGCAAGCTGGCCCTATGCTGCGCCAGATGGAGCAACTGGGTATGGCCAAAGTCAAGTTCTTCGGTGGTGACGGCATCTGCACGGCTGAAATCGCTAAATTGGCCGCCGGTGCCAAAACCCTGGGTAACGTGATTTGCGCCGAAGGCGGCGCGTCCTTGGCCAAAATGCCTGGTGGCGAGGCTTGGAAAAAGCGTTACGACGCCAAGTACCCTAACCAGTTCCAGGTTTACAGCCCTTACACCTACGATGCCACCTTCGTGCTGGTTGACGCCATGAAGCGTGCCAAATCGACTGACCCCAAGGTCTACACCCCAGAGCTGCTGAAAACCAATTTCAAAGGCGTCACCACCACCATTGCTTTTGAAGCCAATGGCGAATTGAAAAACCCGTCTATCACTTTGTACGAGTACAAAGATGGCAAGAAGTCTGCTCTGAACTGATCTTTCTTTTCTTCTAAAAAGCCACCTTCGGGTGGCTTTTTTTCGCCCAGATGCGACCTTGATCTGAGGCAAAGTTCCTTGCAATAGAGATGGCTGGATTTTTTGGAAGTGCTACTATTAATTTCTTGTAAAGTTTACTAACGATAAAAATGCTGGATGCGCCATGAGTTCTACGTTCATCTTATTTTTCTTGTTTTTTGTACTGATTTGCGTGGTGCTTTTCTATGTTTTCACGCAGCAAAGTTTGAACGACATTTCAGCACGACTCACCAAACTGCAGAAACCCGAAAAGGTCACCCGCACACCTGACGCCATCCGCCGCGAGCGTGCGTACTCGCATGACCAGATCGTCATGCTCGAAGCCCAGCTGATCAACGAAGCCCGGCAAGATCTGACTGAGGCGGAGATGCAAGAAGTAGACAAGGCACGCAAAAAAATCAAGTCTTGTGCCGACGAGCTCAAAGCCATTGGTGACTGGAGCGGCTTGCCTTTTGATTTGGAATGGAACGATATTCTCGACAGGCTTCCGGTGCTCAATGGTTTGTACCGCAAGGCTATCGCTGCGCAGGCTGAAGCACTGAACCCGACCCCTGTCGCCGCGCCTGCAGCGCCGGCACCCGAGCCGCCCTCCAGAGTTCGGCGTTAACACGGCCTGACACCATTGACTGTGAAACGCATTGATTGCCTGAGCGTTCCTAAATCGCGCGATTTAAAAGACCCTGGCGATGACGTCGTCTCAGTGCTGCCGGACAAGTTTTATGGCGTTTTTGACGGCGCGACCGACACAACAGGCACATTCCGGGGGCCCTGCTCACCCGGTCGCTTTGCTGCTACCTCGGCAGCCCAAGCCATGCTGCGCCAGGTGCTGCAACCCCAAGGGCCGGTCACAGAGCCCCAAGTTTGGCTGGCCGACATGAACACCGCTATCCATGATGGTTTGCACAACTTAGGTGTGCCGCAGGCCCGGGTCAGTACCACCGCAGCCATGGCCATCCCGATTGGCAGCAATATGCATTTCCTCATGGTGGGGGATTCCGGCCTGCGCATCAACGGCCATGACATCACGCACATGACCAAAGATGTAGACCGCTTGTTCACCCAAGTCAGGTTGGCGACCAGACAGGTACTTCGGGCGCAAGGTTTGCAGGGCGATGCGCTGGAAACCGCCACCCGTGAACTTGTCTTCAAGGGCTTGCACCCGAGCCGGCAAAGTGTGCTTTTGCGGGCGCAAGTTGAGCAAATCGTGGATCAAGTCAGCATGGCCTGCCAGGGGCAGCTCATGCCCGATGCCATGGACTGCTTAGCAGACATGGTCTCGCGCGGCATATCCGGTGGTCAATACCAGTTTGCCAACCAGTCCGGTCACTCTTTAGCTTATGCCAGTGTGGATGGCAGCCAGACCCGTGGCAAAGACCTGCTTTATTTCAGCCGGCCTGTGGCTGATGTGCAGAGCATTGAGCTTTTTACAGATGGCTACATGTCTTGTCCGCAGGGCGGCGTCAGCGTCATGGACTGGGAAGCTAATTTTGCGAAAGACGAAGCGCAAGACCCTGAAAAAATCGGCTGCTATGCCGGCGTTAAAGGCTCAACCCAGGCTTATTTTTCAGACGACCGGACTGTCTTGTCGCTGAGCTTTTAGTCTTTGACTGATTGGCAGGTCAGAGCCTCTTCGATCTGCCCGAAAAAAAAACCCCGCTGCCAAGGGCAACGAGGCTTTCAGTGGCTCCATAAAGACCTTTGGAGATGGTCACGAACCTTTGTTTTGGCGGAAAGGGCGGGATTCGAACCCGCGGTGGGTATAACCCCACGCACGCTTTCCAGGCGTGTGACTTAAACCGCTCATCCACCTTTCCGCGAAGTCTCGGATTGTAGCAGTGCAGTTTTCAGTGAGGGGCCGCTTTGAAGGCGTGCAACTCCAACAGTTCCAAGCTGACGACGCGCGTCGCGTTTTCGTGGGTGCACTCAAGGATGACGGGGGGTGCAAGCCCTGCGTCCAGGGCTTCTTTCCAGCGGTTCACGCACAAACACCAGCGATCACCTGCCTTAAGCCCTGCAAAGCGCCACTGCGGTCGGGGTGTGACCAGGTCGTTGCCACGCTCCAGTGAAAAGTCCAGAAATGCTTGCGTCATGCGTGCGCAAACAAGGTGAGAGCCGGTGTCACTGGGGTCGGTCTCGCAGCAGCCGTCTCTGAAGTAACCGGTCAAAGGGTCGTAAGAACACGGCTTGAGCGGTGTGCCCAGGACATTCAAAGTTGTCATATGGAGGAGGGTGAATGTTTGAAAAGGTGCTAAGACAAGGATGACGCTTATTTTCTGGCAAAAGTGCACATCCGGCGGGAGTGACGGATTATTTCCGTACACTTCGGGTTTTAATTCATCAAAGCTTCAGCGGTTACGGCTTTTTGCCCCCGTGCACACCATGAAATTTCGCTTCCCCATTGTCATCATTGACGAAGACTTCCGCTCTGAAAACACCTCGGGTCTGGGGATTCGCGCGTTGGCGCAAGCCATTGAAACCGAGGGCTTTGAAGTGCTGGGCGTCACCAGCTACGGCGACCTGACGCAATTTGCCCAGCAGCAAAGCCGGGCCAGCGCTTTCATCTTGTCGATTGATGACGAGGAATTCACCCCCGGCCCGGATCTGGACCCGGCCGTGCTGAACCTGCGTCACTTCATTGAAGAAGTACGCCGCAAAAACCTGGATGTGCCGATTTATGTTTACGGCGAGACTAAAACCAGCCGGCATATTCCCAACGACATCTTGCGCGAGCTGCACGGTTTTATTCACATGTTTGAGGACACGCCGGAGTTTGTGGCGCGCCACATCATCCGTGAAGCCAAAAGCTATCTCGAAGGCGTGCAACCGCCGTTCTTCAAGGCCTTGCTGGACTACGCCGAAGACGGCTCGTACAGCTGGCACTGCCCGGGTCACTCGGGTGGCGTGGCTTTTTTGAAGAGCCCCGTGGGCCAGATGTTTCACCAGTTCTTTGGCGAGAACATGCTGCGTGCAGACGTCTGCAATGCGGTAGAAGAGCTGGGTCAGTTGCTCGACCATGACGGCGCGATTGGCGCCAGCGAGCGTAACGCGGCGCGTATCTTTAATGCCGACCACTGCTTTTTTGTGACCAACGGCACCAGCACCAGCAACAAAATGGTGTGGCATCACACTGTGGCCCCAGGCGACGTGGTGGTGGTGGACCGCAATTGCCACAAATCCATCCTGCACGCCATCATCATGACCGGTGCCATTCCGGTATTTTTAAAGCCGACGCGCAATCACTTCGGCATCATCGGCCCCATTCCGCAAAGCGAGTTTGAGCCCGATGCGATCCGCGCCAAGATTGCCGCCAACCCGCTGCTCAAGGGCGTGGACGCCCACAAGGTCAAGCCGCGCGTGCTGACGCTGACGCAGTCCACCTACGACGGCGTGCTCTACAACACCGAGACCATCAAGGGCATGCTCGATGGCTACATCGACAACCTGCACTTTGACGAAGCCTGGCTGCCGCATGCGGCCTTCCATCCGTTCTACGGCACTTACCACGCGATGGGCAAGAACCGCATCCGTCCCAAGCATGCGGTGGTGTATTCGACGCAGTCGATCCACAAGCTGCTGGCCGGTATCAGCCAGGCGAGCCATGTGCTGGTGCAGGACTCGCAAAACACCAAGCTCGACAGGCACCTCTTCAACGAGGCTTACCTGATGCACACCAGCACCAGTCCGCAGTACAGCATCATTGCCAGCTGCGACGTGGCCGCCGCCATGATGGAGCCGCCGGGTGGCACGGCATTGGTTGAAGAAAGTATTGCCGAGGCACTGGACTTTAGACGGGCCATGCGCAAGATTGACGAAGAGTACGGCGCCGACTGGTGGTTCAAGGTCTGGGGCCCGGACAAGCTGGTGGAAGAGGGCATCGGCATGGCCGAGGACTGGATCATCAAGGGTGAGTCGCGCAGCGCCAAGACGGCTAAAAACGGCGCCAACAACTGGCACGGCTTTGGACAGATGGCCACCGGCTTCAACATGCTGGACCCGATCAAGTCCACCATCGTCACCCCCGGCCTGGACTTGAACGGCAAGTTCGCCAAGACCGGCATTCCGGCCAGCATCGTCACCAAGTTTCTGGCTGAGCACGGTGTGATTGTCGAGAAAACCGGGCTCTACAGCTTCTTCATCATGTTCACCATCGGCATCACCAAGGGCCGCTGGAACACGCTGCTAACTGCGCTGCAGCAATTCAAAGACGATTACGCCAAAAACCAACCCATGTGGCGCGTTTTGCCCGAGTTTTGCCAGAAGTACCCCAAGTACGAGCAAATGGGTTTGGCTGACCTGTGCCAGCATATTCACGCCCTGTACGCCAAGTACGACATTGCCCGCCTGACCACTGAGGTCTACCTGAGCGAACTGACTCCGGCCATGAAGCCCAGCGACGCCTATGCCCACATCGCTCACCGCACCACAGAGCGGGTCGAAATTGACCATCTTGAAGGGCGCATCACGGTCGGACTGGTGACACCTTACCCGCCGGGTATTCCATTGTTGATTCCGGGCGAAGTCTTCAACCGGAAAATCGTGGACTACCTGAAGTTTGCCCGCGAGTTCAATGCCCAGTGCCCGGGTTTTGAAACCGACATCCACGGCCTGGTTGAGCAAGACGACTCCAAAGGCAAGAAGCGGTACTACGCTGATTGCGTTAAAGCTCAATAAAAGAACGTACCCGCAGGAAGGTGGCAAAGCGGGGCAGACCGCTGCCGGTGGTGCCGCGAAAGCGGTAAGTCACCACGCTGCCAACAGGCGGTGGCTGCCTGCGTAACTCATCGCTGAGACCCGAGCCGAGCTTAAAGCGCAAGGCGGGTTGCCCTTTGGCAGCGGGAATTTCGACCATCAATGCGCCCAACTGGCCGGCGTACTTGCCCTGTCCTGGTACGTACCCGACCACCCTGGCATCGCTGTCTTCATGGGTTTTGACTTTCAGAAGGTCATCACTGCGCCCGCCCGCATAGAGCGAAGCGCCACGGTGCAGCATCATCCCTTCACCACCATCGTCGACAGTTTGTTGAAGGCGTGTTTGCAAAGCCTGCGTGCCGCTCAAACGGGTCTGCGGCACAGCTTGGACCCAAGCCTGTCCGATTTGATTGACAAGCGCATTCAGCGCTGGAATGCGGTCAGTGAAGCGCCCACCATGCGCAGGCAAATCAAACACCATGAAGCGCAAGCCTTTCCAGGCTGCATCATCGGGGGACTGTTGCGAAGCAGTGGACAGTACTTTTTGAAATTGCCCTTTGCCAGCCCACAACTCGCCGTCCATGGCCGTGGCCGGCCAGTTGGCCACAAACCAATCCGGCACGGCAATGCGCTGACCGCCGCGAGTGAGCAATTGCCGGCCGTCCCAGTAGCCTCGAATCCCATCGTATTTTTCGCTCACCCAGTAGTCCGCCAGCGCCACGCCCGGTTGATAAACCTTGGCCAGCATCAGAGGCGGTGCGCTGCCGGCGGCATTAGCCAGGGTGGCTGATGTCAGCAGGCCGGCGATGGACAACACAAGCGGTAGCAGGCACAGTCGAAAGTTGGGTGCTGCGCTGCGACTTTGCATGAGGGCAGAGTGGTCGTTCATAGGTGTGTGACTTTCTCTAGTGCGCAAGCTGTTTAGATTCAGTCTAATCAGGCAACACAGAGGTCACAAGCGCTCATCATCTCATCGGGGTTTGTACGCAACAAGCTCAGACTTAGAGCAGAAAATCACAAAGTCGAATCAAGCGATAAGAACGCTTTGGTGCAGCAGGGATTCTCTTGAATCGTGCCAGTCGAAGCACATTGGCCCGGCAATTCTTCAATGGCCCCAGGCTGGCAAACGCTCAGTCGGCCACCACACCCATGGTCTTGATGTATCCGCCGTCCACGTAGGTGATTTCCGCGGTCACGCCACCGGCCAGGTCGCTGAGCAGGAAGGCGGCGACATTGCCGAC
>JAIPDA010000017.1 GCA_021737905.1 Rhodoferax sp. | reverse complement strand
AGTTGCGGGAGCTGCTGAGGGTGATGCGCTTGCTGTAGCTTGCCCACCTGAAACGTTGACGACCACTTCTTGTTGCAGCTCACATGCCGTTACGCTTCTCAAGCCACGCGTGACAAAAACGCCCGAAAGGGTAACAGTGAATTTTCCGTCAGAATTGTAGGCGTGTTCCAACTGCCATTGCTCTTTTGGCTCAAGCCTCTTTTTTTGTGTTTTGCCATCTCCAAGATTGATCTCAGCGCCGCAAGCACTGTTTGAAGAATTGGTCGCTGTGATGCGCACTTGTCCAGCTCCTTCGCCCTTTGCGATAACCAGTGCTGCATTGGCAGAAGCATCTTGAGCAGCCACAAGCACAAGACACGCCCAGAAAGCTGACGACCATTTATGAACGGAAAAAAGCTTGATCATTTGCATAAAATTAAAAATTACACCAGAGTTAATTATACAAAATTACATTTGAATTTATCAAAAATATGACGATACAGTCGTATCAGATGTCACGCAACACGGACATCCAAATGGTGATGAGAAAATTCAAGGCAAACCATTTGCTCAAAAGCCCGAGAAGTTGAAATCGCTCAAAAGGAAATAGCCGAGAGTAATCCTAAAATTCACAATTAGACATTGGTTGATGTAGTCAGCCTATCTCAAACCCAACCCTGCCGCCAAACGCTGTCGTCTTGCAACTCGCGCCAGGCAATGACTTGAGTGGCCTTGGAAAACACGGCCTCGATTTCCACAGACACAATCGGGTCCATGGGCAAGTCAGGTTCGATCACCCGGCTGACCAGGAAGTGTTTTTGTTTGGCGATGGGTGTGACGGCAGTCCACTTGGTCAGCAGCAGTTTTTTCGGATTCAGCGGGTTCATGGACTGTGGCAATCGAGTTTTTCAAGGCAACTGGTAGCCGGTGTCTGGTTGCAGAAGGTGGCGGTCACATTCAAAAAGAAATTACTGTGGCCTGCTCATCGACGCCACAACGCCTGTCCATAAGGCATCGAGTTCGGGAAAGTTGGTCATGGCGTTTGGTGCGGGGCCGTACACAGCCGTTTGGACCATGACAATCTTGTTCAGTTGGTCAATAAAGATGACCTGCCCCCGGTGCCCGCGTAAAGCGATTTGATGTGGCGCCATCAACCAGATGTGATAACCATAGCCCATGCGGGGCTCTTTGTCGATGGCGACCTTGCGCAGGTGCTCACCGTGGAGCGTGGTCATTTCTTTGAGCCATTCAGTGGGGATGATCTGTTTTCCATTCCAGTGGCCTTGGTTCGCCAGCAGGGCCCCGATGCGCGCGAAATCCCGTGTGGTGGCGCCCAGGCAGCAATGTGTTCTTTCTACGCCCTGGCGGTCGGTGTACCAGGAGGCCTGAGATTCAGCGCCCATGGGCTTCCATATCTTTTCTTCGAGGTACGCCGCCACATTCTTTTTCACGGCCGCTGCCAGCACCCGGCCAAGCAATTCAGAGTCAAGGGATGAATAAAAGTAGGATGTGCCCGGTTCGGCAAGCACCTTGTTGTCCTTGAAGCCCAGAACAACGTCCAAGCCACCAGTCTGCCCCATGATGTGGAGTATCTTGGCGTATTGAGCGCCAGCCGCAGCGCCTTCACTCCACGACAAACCCGTTGACATGGTGAGTAAGTGCTTGATCGTCAGCTTCTCAAAGGCAGTGCCTTTGATGTCAGGAATGTATTTGACGGCCAGATCATCGACGGACTGGATGGCCCCGTCTTGTATGGCCAGTCCTATCAGCAAGCCCACAACAGATTTTCCCATCGAGGCTGAATTGAAGCGATGCCGATCATTGCGCTCGTACTGGTAATGCTCGTGATGAACCACGCCATCCTTCATGATCAGCAAACTGGTCACCCTGCGCTGATCTAAGTAGTCTTTCAGGGAGTGCGTCTTACCAGAGAACTCGTATGAAACAGGAATGGGTTTCTCGGATCTGGAGAGACGGGTTGGCGTGCCTAGCTTGATCGTTTTGAACGGCATGAGGCTCTCATAGCCACCACTGTTAGTCCAGACGATAAATTCATTGCTGCCAGCCTGTGCAAGCGATGGTGCCGCTGGGTATGAACGAGCTTTACCCAGTAAAGCCTCATCAATTTCGGCGTGTGAAGGCAGATAGATGAAGGCAGCCAATGTGCCAAAAACTAATCTGACGTAGGTTGATCGCATGTTCATTTCACAATCACTTGAGTTACCCAGAGCCAACTCAGGGTCGGTTTTTCATTTCCCGCGCCACCGCCTGCCCCAGTTCAATCACCGCCATGGCGTAGTAGCTGCTCCAGTTGTAGCGGGTGATGACGTAAAAGTTATCCGTACCGGCGACAAAGCTGGGCGCATTGGGGCCGTTGAGCAGCTCGATCAGGGCCAGTGGTCCCTTGTGCTCTAGGGCTGCGCCTTCAAGAACCGCGCCCTTGGCGGTGAAGCTGGCCACGCTGAAGGTCGGTAGGATGTCCGGGGCCAGCAAGGCGTCCATGTCCAGGCGGGTTTTGTCAAAGCTCACCGGGTAATGCGTGGGCATGCCGGTTTGCCAGTTGAATGCCTTGAAGTAGCTGGCCACCGAGCCGATGGCGTCGGCCGGGCTGTTCCACAGGTCGATCTTGTCGTCGCCATCAAAGTCCACGGCAAAGCGCACCCAGCTGGAGGGCATGAATTGCGGCAAGCCCATGGCGCCGGCGTAACTGCCCAGCGCCAGCATGGGGTCAGCGCCCAGGCGGTTTTGATGGCTCAAAAATTGTTCGAGCTCGCGTTTGAAAAATTCACTGCGCTCAGCCGCACGCGGATGGCTGGCCGGAAAGTCAAAGGCCAGGGTGGTCAGCGCGTCCATCACGCGAAAGCTGCCGGTGTTTTGGCCGTAGATCGTCTCTACGCCGATGATGCCGACGATGATCTCCTGCGGCACGCCGTATTCTTTTTCGGCCCGTGCCAGCGTAGCGGCATGGCTTTGCCAGAACTTCACACCGGCTGCAATGCGTGTGTCGTCAATGAAGCGGCTGCGGTAGACCGCCCAGTTTTTCACAAAAGGCTGCGTGGGCGGCTGCATCAGCTTGACCACGGCCGGGCTGAAGCGGGCTTGTCCGATGGCGCGCCGCACCCAAGCAGGAGATAGATTGCGCTGCGCTGCCGTGGTGTCGGCAAACAGCATGGCTTCAGGTCGGCTGGCGTAAGCCGGCCCGCTGGCTTGCATGATGCGACTGGCTTTGCGAGCAGGTTTCTGCGCTTGGGCGTTGCGGGCCTTGTGAGCAGACTTTTTGGCAGTTTTGTTGGCGCTTGGGGCTGGCTTGGTGACCACGGCAGGTGCCGGGTTCAGTGTGGGTGCCTTGGCGGTTTCTGCCGCGCCAAGGGGACTGGCAAGTGCCATCAAAAACATGCCGGTCAAAGCAGCGGCTCGCAGAGGTCGGCCAAGGGCTGGAGCAGGTGGGGTCGAAAAAGAGAGAGGCAGTTTGGTCAAAAATATCCCCGGAAATGGTCGCTTTGTGAGCCCGGGCAAACCAGGTAAACAAGGGCTGCAGCAGTTGGCTCGCCAGCTGATTTTAGGTCTCTGGCGCTGCCGCACATAAAGGGCGGCATGGTAAGCTGATTTGCCAAGCGCCTGTCCCCCGTAAAGCTGGGGTCGCCGGTTTTTTTGCATGAACCCTGGGGTCTGATTTTTATGTCTGTGACTGGTTACTTCACCCATGCCGACTGCCGTAAACACGAGATGGGCCCCGGCCATCCTGAATGCCCGGAGCGGCTCGATGCAATTGAAGACCGGCTGTTGATCACGGGCGTGTCGGACGCCCTGGACCGGCGAGAGGCCCCCGAGGCGCCGCTGGCTGACATTGAGCTGGCGCATGGCCGCATGATGGTGGCGGCGATGCGCGGGCTGTCAGAGCAGTTGGCCGAAGAAATTGCAGCCGGCGGTCCCCGCTACGCACAGCTGGACCCTGACACGGCCCTCAATGTGCACAGCTGGAGCGCCGTGTTGCGCGCTGCCGGCGCTGTGCTGGCCGCCACCGACGCGGTGATGGCTGGCGAAATGGAAAACGCTTTTTGCGCGGTACGTCCGCCCGGCCACCATGCCTGCCGCAACAAGGCCATGGGCTTTTGTTTTGTCAACAGTGTGGCTGTGGCCGCCAAATATGCGCTGGAGCGTCACGGCCTGGAGCGCGTGGCGATTGTGGACTTTGATGTGCACCACGGCAATGGCACCGAAGACATTATTCGCGGCGACGACCGTATTTTGATGGTGAGCTTTTTCCAGCACCCTTTTTACCCGCACAGTGGCTTTGACAGCCCCGACGACAACATGGTCAACCTGCCCATGCCGGCTTACACCAAAGGCCCCGCCGTGCGCGAGAAGATTGAACAGTCCTGGATTCCCCGCCTGGAGGAGTTCAAACCGCAGATGATTTTCATCAGCGCCGGTTTTGACGCGCACCGCGAAGACGATCTCGGCCAAATGGGGCTGGTAGAGCAGGACTACGCCTGGATCACGCAGCGCATCAAGGATGTGGCCAAACGTCACGCCAAGGGCCGCATTGTGTCTTCGCTCGAAGGCGGCTACAACCTGAGCGCACTCGGGCGTAGCGTGGAGTCGCACATACGGGTGCTGGCCGACCTTTGAACTTCACCCGTGTTTGTTTCTTATTTTTTTGAGGATTAAGGGATGGCCAATATCGGCAGTCTGGATGCCTGGTTCCTGGCCTTGGTGCAGCCGCCGGCTTTGCTTGAATTAGCGGCTTTGGCCGCTTGCACCGGTTTGGCTTGGCTGTTGACCGCTCTGGCTCGGCAAAGTGCAGGCGAGCATGACACGCGATCGATCTGGTTCGGCCACCAGGTTTTAGACGGCGTGATGTTTCCGTTGCTGCTGCTGAGCCTGGCTTATGCGGCACGCGCCGTCTTGCTGACCTATGGGCCTATCACTGTATTCAGGGTGGCTATTCCTGTGCTGGTGGCGCTGGCCGTGATCAGGCTTGGCGTCAAGGTCTTGCAAGTGGCCTTCAGCCATGCGCCTTTGGTGCGTGCGCTCGAGCGCACCATCTCCTGGCTGGTCTGGCTGACGGTGGTGCTGTGGGTCAGTGGCTTGCTGCCGCTGATTTTGGAAGAGCTGGACACCATCACCTGGCATGTCGGCGAGTCCAAGCTGTCGGTGCGCACGCTGATAGAGGGGGTTCTGACCACCGGCCTGGTGTTGATTGTGGCTTTGTGGGTTTCTTCAGCGATTGAAACGCGGCTGCTGCGCTCGGCCACCGGCAGCGACTTGTCACTGCGCAAAGCTTTCAGCAATGCCACCCGGGCACTGCTGGTGTTTGTTGGTTTGCTGGTGGCGCTGTCCGTTGTCGGCATTGACTTGACGGCCTTGTCGGTTTTGGGTGGTGCGGTGGGCGTGGGCATTGGCTTTGGCTTGCAAAAACTGGCCGCCAGCTATGTCAGCGGCCTGGTCATGCTGACCGAGCGCAGCGTGCGCATTGGCGACAGTGTGCGGGTGGACGGTTTTGAAGGGCGTATCACCGACATCAATGCGCGTTACACCGTGATCCGTGCGCTGAACGGGCGCGAGTCCATCGTGCCCAACGAGATGTTCATCAGCAACCGCATTGAAAATCTGTCGCTGGCCAACAGCCACGTGTCCTTGTCGACCGTGGTGTCTGTGGCCTATGACAGTGACCTTGACCAGGTGCTGCAACTGCTGACACAGGCCGCGGCGGGCCAACAGCGCGTGCTCAGTGAGCCCGCACCCTCGGCCAGCCTCAGTAACTTCGGGCCGGACGGACTGGAGTTGACCCTGAATTTCTGGATTGCCGACCCGGAAAACGGACAGCTCAATGTTCGCTCGCAGGTCAATCTTGCCATTTTGAAAGCGCTGCGTGCGCATGGTGTGGAAATTCCTGTGACCCCGCGCCCGGCGCAGCCGCATAGAATGTCAGGTTGACGTTCCCGTCAACCCCGATCAATCATTTTTGGAGACCTCAGATGAAGGTTTTGGTACCCGTCAAACGCGTGGTGGACTACAACGTCAAGGTGCGCGTCAAAGCTGACGGTAGCGGTGTGGACATCGCCAACGTCAAGATGAGCATGAACCCGTTTGACGAAATTGCCGTTGAAGAAGCCACCCGGCTCAAAGAAAAAGGCGCCGCCACCGAAGTCATCGCTGTGAGCTGCGGCGTGACGCAATGCCAGGAAACCCTGCGCACCGCCATGGCCATAGGCGCAGACCGCGCCATTTTGGTGGACACCGCCGAAGAACTGCAGCCACTGGCTGTGGCCAAGTTGCTCAAGGCCCTGGTCGAGAAAGAGCAGCCTCAATTGGTGATTCTGGGCAAGCAGGCCATTGACGATGACTGCAACCAGACCGGCCAGATGCTCGCCGCCTTGCTCGGTTGGCCGCAAGCCACCTTTGCCTCCAAGGTCGAGATCGTCGATGGCCGTGCTGTTGTCAGCCGCGAAGTCGATGGCGGCTCCGAGACTCTGTCGTTGTCACTGCCGGCCATCATCACCACCGATTTGCGCCTGAACGAGCCGCGTTATGTGACGCTGCCCAACATCATGAAGGCCAAGAAAAAGCAGATGGACACCTTCAAACCCGAAGACCTGGGTGTGAATGTGCAACCGCGCATCAAGACGCTCAAGGTCAGCGAGCCGCCCAAGCGCAGCGCCGGTGTCAAGGTGGCCGATGTGGCCGCCCTGGTGGATAAATTGAAAAACGAAGCGAAGGTAATCTGACCATGACCGCTCTTGTCATTGCTGAACACGACAACGCCAGCATCAAGCCGGCAACTCTCAATACCGTGACCGCGGCTGCCCAGTGCGGTGGTGAGGTGCATGTGCTGGTGGCTGGCTTGAACGCTGGCGCTGCTGCCCAGGCTGCCAGCCAGATGGCTGGTGTGAGCCGTGTGATTCATGTGGAGGGCGTGCACTTCGAGCACGGACTGGCTGAAAACATGGCCGCCCAAGTGCTGGCACTGGCATCCGCTTACTCGCATATCCTGTTTCCGGCCACGGCCTCGGGCAAGAACATCGCGCCGCGCGTGGCCGCCACACTGGACGTCGGACAAATTTCTGACATCACCAAGGTGGAAAGCCCCGACACTTTCGAGCGCCCTATCTATGCCGGTAACGCAATTGCCACAGTGCAGAGCCTGGACGCCGTCAAAGTGATCACTGTGCGCACCACCGGCTTTGATGCCGCAGGTGCCGGCGGCTCAGCTGCCATCGAGGTGGTGAGCGGTGTGGCCGACAGCGGCAAGTCCACCTTCATGGGCAGCGAAATCGCCAAGAGTGACCGCCCCGAGCTGACCGCCGCCAAGATCATCGTCAGCGGTGGCCGCGCCCTGGGCAGCGCCGAAAAGTTTGACGAAGTGATGACGCCACTGGCCGACAAGCTGGGTGCTGCACTGGGCGCCTCACGCGCTGCGGTGGACGCCGGTTACGCGCCGAACGACTGGCAAGTGGGCCAGACCGGCAAGATTGTCGCGCCGCAGCTCTACATCGCCGCCGGGATTTCGGGTGCGATCCAGCACCTGGCCGGCATGAAGGACAGCAAGGTCATCGTCGCCATCAACAAGGACGCTGAGGCGCCCATCTTCAGCGTGGCCGACTATGGCCTGGAGGCTGATCTGTTTGTCGCCGTGCCTGAACTGACGGCTGCACTGTAAAAAAACGGCCGCATCGCCGGCCTGCCATGCCAACTTCTGGAGCCCCGCCATGAGCTACAAAGCCCCTCTCAAAGACATGCTGTTCGGCATCCGGCACCTGGCCGGGCTTGACGAGCTGGCCCGCATACCGGCTTTTGAGGATGCCGGCTTTGAGACGGCGCAGGCGGTGCTCGAAGAGTGCGCCAAGTTCAACGAGGGCGTGCTCTCGCCGCTGAACTGGGCGGGCGACCAGAACCCTTCGAGCTGGAAGCAGGGCGTGGTCACCACCACGCCGGGTTTCAAAGAGGCTTTCAAGCAGTACGTCGAGGGCGGCTGGCAGGGCTTGCAGCACCCGGTCGATTTTGGTGGCCAGGGCCTGCCCAAGACCATTGGTGCGGCTTGCGGCGAAATGCTGAACTCGGCCAACATGAGCTTTGCACTGTGCCCCTTGCTGACCGACGGCGCCATCGAGGCGCTGCTGACGGCCGGCTCTGACGAACTCAAAGCCACCTACCTTGAAAAACTGGTGAGCGGTCAGTGGACCGGCACCATGAATCTGACCGAGCCGCAAGCCGGCTCTGATTTAGCGGCCGTGCGCAGCCGCGCCGAGCCGCAGCCTGACGGCACTTACAAAGTATTCGGCACCAAGATCTACATCACCTACGGTGAGCACGACATGGCTGAGAACATCGTGCACCTGGTGCTGGCCCGGGTGACCGGCGCGCCCGAAGGCGTCAAGGGCATCAGTTTGTTTGTGGTGCCCAAGTTCATGGTGCAGGCCGACGGCTCACCGGGCGCGCGCAACGATGTGCATTGCGTGAGCATCGAGCACAAGCTCGGCATCAAGGCCAGCCCGACTGCCGTGCTGCAGTATGGCGACCACGGGGGTGCGGTGGGTTATCTGGTGGGCCAGGAAAACCGCGGCCTCGAGTACATGTTCATCATGATGAATTCGGCGCGCTACGCCGTGGGCATGCAAGGCATAGCGATTGCCGAGCGGGCTTACCAGAAGGCCGTGCAGTTTGCCAAGGACCGCGTGCAAAGCCGCCCGGTGGACGGCTCGCTGCCCGGCAGCGGCCCCATCATTGCCCACCCCGATGTCAAGCGCATGCTCATGACCATGCGCGCCTACACCGAAGGCTGCCGTGCCATGGCGGCCGTGGCGGCGGTGGCTTATGACGCTGCGCACCATCACCCCGACGCCGACACGCGCAAGCAAAACCAGAGTTTTTATGAGTTCATGGTGCCGCTGGTCAAAGGCTACAGCACCGAGATGAGTTTGGAAGTGACCTCAATGGGTGTGCAAGTGCACGGCGGCATGGGCTTTATTGAAGAAACCGGCGCGGCGCAGTACTACCGCGACGCCAAAATTCTGACCATCTACGAAGGCACCACGGCCATTCAGGCCAACGACCTGGTGGGCCGCAAAACCTCGCGCGATGGTGGTCAAACCGCCCGCGCCATCGCCGGGCAGATCGAAGCCACTGAGACCGAACTTCGCGCGCAAGGCGGCGCGGCCGCGCTGGCCGTGGCCAAGCGCTTGCAAGCAGCCAGGCTTGCTCTGCTCGACGTGATTGACTTTGTCGCCGGCAACTCCAAGGCTTCTCCCAACGCGGTGTTTGCCGGCAGCGTGCCTTACCTGATGTTGGCGGGTAATGTGGTGGCCGGCTGGCAGATGGCGCGTGCGCTGCTGGTGGCCGAGCAGGCGCTGGCCAGCGGTGACGCCGGTGACTTTGGTGCAGACTTCATGCACGCCAAGATCACCACGGCTCGCTTTTATGCCGACCACTTGCTGACCAAAGCCCGGGGTATCCGCGACGCCATCGTCGAAGGTTCAGACAGCGTGAATGCGCTGGCCGTCGACGCTTTCTGAGGCCGCCCTGATCAGGCGCTGAAGAAATTCTTCAGCTTGTCGGTCCAGCCTTCTTCGGTCGGAGAATGTCTGGCGCCGCCTTTTCTCAGAGACTCCTCAAACTCTTTAAGTAGCTTGCGCTGGGCCTCTGTCAGCTTGACCGGTGTCTCTATGGCAATGTGGCAGTACAGATCGCCCGGGTAGCTTGATCGCACACCTTTGATGCCTTTGCCGCGCAGGCGGAACTGTTTACCCGCTTGCGTGCCTTCGGGAATGTCAATGGCCGCTTTGCCTGACAGCGTGGGCACTTCAATTTCACCGCCCAGCGATGCGCGCGGAAAACTGACGGGCACCACACAGTGCAGGTCGTCGCCTTCGCGCTCAAAAATTTCGTGCTTTTTGATGCGGATCTCGATGTACAGGTCACCCGGCGGGCCACCGTTGCTGCCCGGCTCACCGTTGGCGGTGGAGCGGATACGCATGCCGTCGTCGATGCCGCCCGGGATTTTGACTTCCAGGGTTTTGTTGGTTTTGGTCTTGCCCACGCCGTGGCAGGCCACGCAAGGCTCGGGGATCAGTTTGCCTGTGCCTTTGCACTGCGGGCAGTTTTGTTGCACGCTGAAAAAGCCCTGCCGCATTTGCACCACGCCGTGGCCATGGCAGGTGGTGCAGGTCGCCACCTTGGTGCCGGGCTTGGCGCCGTTGCCGTGGCAGATGCCGCAGTCGTCCCAGCTGGGGATGCGTATCTGCGCGTCTTTGCCGGCGGCCGCTTCTTCCAGCGTGATTTCCATGGCGTAGCTGAGGTCTCCGCCGCGAAACACCTGACGGCCACCACGTTGCTGGCCACGGTTGGCGTTGTTGAAGACGTCGCCGAAAATATCACCAAAGGCTTCTGCAAAACCGCCAAAACCTTCAGCCCCGCCAGCGCCAGCGCCACCGCCGCGCATGTTGGGGTCTACACCGGCGTGGCCATACTGGTCATAGGCTGCGCGCTTGTTGGCGTCGGACAGCATTTCATAGGCTTCTTTGGCTTCTTTGAATTTTTCTTCCGAAGCCTTGGAGCCGTCACCCTGGTTGCGGTCAGGGTGGTGCTTCATCGCGAGTTTGCGATACGCTTTTTTGATGTCCTCTTCGCTGGCGTTTTTGGGTACACCCAGCGTGTCGTAGTAATCTTTTTTGGCCATGAAACTGCGTCGTCAGTGAAAGTTAAAGAGCGTGTGCCGCATGCAGGAAAGCGGAATCAAGGCTGGGCCCTGATTCCGCTTTGAGGCATCGGGTTTGCGCCCGAAGAATAGCCTTAAGTCTTTTTGACTTCTTTGACTTCTGCGTCAACCACATTATCGTCGGCTGCCTTGGCGTTGGCATCGCTGCCCGCTGCACCGGCGCCGCCGCCTGGACCTGCAGCTGCTGCTTGCTCGGCCTGGTTGGCTTGCATGTCAGCGTACATTTTTTCACCCAGCTTCTGGCTGGCTTCCATCAGGGCGGTGTTCTTGGCTTCGATGGCGGCCTTGTCTTCACCCTTCAGAGCCTCTTCCATGTCGCTTATGGCTTTTTCGATTTTTTCCTTCTCGCCGGCGTCCAGTTTGTCACCGTACTCGCCCAGCGATTTACGCACGCTGTGCACCATGGCTTCGGCGCTGTTCTTGGCTTGGACGAACTCGACTTTTTCTTTGTCCGCCACGGCATTGAGCTCGGCGTCCTTGACCATCTGCTGAATCTCGGCTTCACTCAGACCGGAGTTGGCCTTGATGGTGATCTTGTTTTCCTTGCCGGTGCCTTTGTCTTTGGCGCCCACGTGCAGGATGCCGTTGGCGTCGATGTCAAAAGACACTTCAATTTGCGGCGTACCGCGCGCGGCCGGTGGAATGCCTTCGAGGTTGAACTCGCCCAGGCCCTTGTTGCCCGAGGCGATCTCGCGCTCGCCCTGGAACACCTTGATGGTCACGGCCGGCTGGTTGTCTTCGGCGGTGGAGAAGGTTTGTGCGAACTTGGTCGGGATGGTCGTGTTCTTCTTGATCATCTTGGTCATCACGCCGCCCATGGTCTCGATGCCCAGCGACAGTGGCGTGACGTCGAGCAGCAGCACGTCGGTGCGGTCGCCCGAGAGCACCTGGCCTTGAATAGCTGCGCCCACGGCAACGGCTTCGTCGGGGTTGACGTCTTTGCGCGGGTCGCGGCCGAAAAATTCTTTGACCTTTTCCTGCACCTTGGGCATGCGGGTCATACCGCCGACCAGAATCACGTCATGGATGGCGCTGACGTCGATACCGGCGTCTTTGACGGCCATGCGGCAAGGGGCGATGGTGCGCTCGATGAGCTCGTCGACCAGGCTCTCGAGCTTGGCGCGTGTCATCTTGATGTTCAGGTGTTTGGGGCCCGAAGCGTCAGCGGTGATGTAAGGCAGGTTGACATCGGTCTGCGCGCTGTTAGACAGCTCGATCTTGGCTTTTTCAGCGGCTTCTTTCAGGCGCTGCAGGGCCAGCACGTCTTTGCCCAGATCAACGCCTTGTTCTTTCTTGAACTCGGCAATGATGTAGTCGATGATGCGTTGGTCAAAGTCTTCACCGCCCAGGAAGGTGTCGCCGTTGGTGGACAGCACTTCAAATTGTTTTTCGCCATCGACGTCGGCGATCTCGATGATGGAGATATCAAATGTGCCGCCGCCCAGGTCATAGACCGCGATCTTGCGGTCGCCTTTTTCCTGCTTGTCCAGGCCAAAGGCCAGGGCTGCAGCGGTGGGCTCGTTGATGATGCGCTTGACGTCCAGGCCGGCAATGCGGCCGGCATCTTTGGTGGCCTGACGTTGTGCGTCATTGAAGTAAGCCGGCACGGTGATGACAGCTTCGGTCACAGCTTCGCCGAGGTAGTCTTCGGCGGTTTTCTTCATCTTGCGCAGAATGTCAGCGCTGACCTGCTGGGCCGACATCTTGTTGTTGCGCACTTCGACCCAGGCGTCGCCGTTGTCGGCGGCCACGATCTTGTAGGGCATGAGGTCGATGTCTTTTTGAACTTCTTTCTCGGCGAACTTACGCCCGATCAGGCGCTTGACCGCGTACAGCGTGTTCTTGGGGTTGGTGACCGCCTGGCGCTTGGCCGAGGCGCCGACCAGCACTTCGCCGCCGTCCTGGTAAGCCACGATGGACGGCGTGGTGCGTGCGCCCTCAGAGTTTTCGATCACGCGGGGCGTATTGCCCTCCATGATGGACACGCAGCTGTTGGTGGTACCGAGGTCAATGCCGATGATTCTTCCCATGATGCTTTTCTCCTGATAGATGTTGATTTTTGAGCCTGAGCAAAGACTCCAAGCGCCAGGTCATGAAACCATGGCCGCCTATGTCAATGACTTATGGCTAAGTCGGCAAACTTCAAGACTGCCGGCGACTTATTTGCACTGGCTTATTGCGGCGCTGCCACTGTCACCAGCGCAGGCCGGAGCACGCGGTCAGCAATCAGATAGCCTTTTTGCAACACGCTGACCACCGTATTGGCTTCCTGGGTGGAGCCGGCCGGCAGCGGCACCATGCTGATGGCCTGGTGCTGATGGGGGTCGAACTTGGTGCCTGCTGCCGGGTCAATGGCCATCACGCGGTTGCGTTCCAGTGCGCTTTTGAGTTGTTGAAGGGTCGCTTCTGTGCCTTCACGTATTTGCTGGGCGCTGGCGTCCTTGAGCAGCAAGCCGGCTTCCAGGCTGTCGGTCACGGGCAGCAGGCTTTCTGCAAAGCTTTCGACGGCGAATTTCCGGGCCTTGGAGATCTCGTCATCGGCGCGGCGGCGGGCATTTTCAGCCTCAGCCTTGGCGCGCAGGTAGTTGTCAGCGAGTTCGACGTTTTTGACTTTCAGGGCGTCCAATTCGGCTTGCAGAGCGCTTTGGGCATCGGCTTCGTTGGCGGCTTGGGCTGCCTCAAGCTCTTCCGGGCTGGCAGCGCCGGTCAGTGTGGAGTTGTTGTCTGGGGGCGTGTTGGGGGTCATGCTGAGAAAAGGTAAAAAATAAAACTGATCGTCATTTGGGGCTGCCAAAGCCCTTTTCAAGGCATGGCCATCTGGGGCTGCGGATTTTTGGGGTGCTGCTATGTGGCCGTCTGGCTTTTTGAGCTTGGCGCCGGGAAGCCGCTATTTGGATTTTTTGGCGCTTGGTGCAGGCTTGGCGCCGCTCGCTTTGGCCTGGCTGATCGTCCATTTGGTGGCAAAGGCTTGCAGATCATTGAGCCGGTTGAGCAAATCAGCGCCCAGGTAGGTCAGCACATAGCCCTCACCGCGGTGGTCCAGCAGACCGGCCGCTCTAAGTTCTTTGATGCGGGTGTTCAGCGTGTTGGGAGTGATCAGCCCGATGCTGTCTTGCAGCAGGCGAAATGTTTGCGGATGGCCGTCTTTGAGAGCCCACAACACACGCAGTGCATAGCGGGCTTCCAGCAACTCCAGCAGTTGCCCTATAGCGGCATTGTCTTTCGCACTCATGGCGATGGTCTCCTGAGGGTCAATTTTGTCTTGCCAGAGGAGTCCGTTGCGGGCGCGCTGCTGTGCTTGAGGCACAACTATATATCAAGCGCGGCTTTGCTACGCATTTCGTAGCTGATCATTTTCACAGTCCGGTCCGTACCCCCGAGCGCTACAGGGACACCGCCCGGCCGCTCTGCGCCGATTCGGTCAGGGCTGCAATCAATCGGTGCACCTGCAGCGCTGAGCGACCGCTCACTGCCGGCGTGCTGCCAGAGCGTATCGCTTGCAGAAAATCTGCAATCACCGCCTGGTGCGCGTGATGGTCAAAAGCCATGACATTGGCGCCGGTGCCGGTGGCCTGGTGCGTGCCCACGCTCAGGCGGCGTCCATCGACCAGTTCCGCCTGCATCTGGCCGGCTTCCAGTGTGGCGCTGCCGCGCGTGAAGTTCAGCGCGATACGCTCAGGAAAGCCAGGGTAAGCGGCGGTGGTGGCATCGATGCTGCCGATGGCACCGTTGGCAAAGCTGAGAACGGCGGTCACGGTGTCTTCGCATTCCATGCGGTGCACTGCACTGGTGCGTGCCAGGGCGGTGACCTGCGTGGGCAGCCCGGTCAGGCTGAGCATCAGGTCCAGGGTGTGGATGGCCTGGGTGATCAACACGCCGCCGCCGTCGCGCGCCAGCGTGCCGCGGCCTGGTTCGTCGTAATAGCTTTGCGGACGCCACCAGCGCATGCTGCAAGAAGCGCCGGTCAGTTCGCCCAGCTCGCCGCTGGCGATCAAGGCTGCCAGGGCCACAGACGATTCACGCAGCCGGTGTTGCAGCATCACGGCCAGCTGCACCTGGTGCTGCTCGCACACGGCCACCAGTTCTTCGGCCTTCGCCAGTGAAATCTCCAGCGGCTTTTCAAGCAGCACATGCTTGCCGGCGCGGGCGGCGCGCTGCACCAGGTCCAGGTGGGTGTTGGGCGGCGTGAGAATCAGCACGGCTTGCAGCGAGGTGTCTTCCAGCAGGTCTTCGTAGCGGGCTGTGACTTGGGCACCCGGCGGCAAGGCGGAGGGCGTCAGGCGTTCGGGTTGGCGCACATGCAGCCAAGCCACATCGACCTGATCGCTCAGGTCTTGCAGACTTTTGAAGTGCGGCGCAGCCCCCAGCCCGGCACCGACCACGCCGATGCGCAGGCGGGTGCTCAAGGGCGCACCATGCAGGGCAGCTTGCTGTTGAATGTCCAGTTGGGCATCAGGTACTGCATAGCGATGGCGTCGTCGCGCGCGCCCAGACCGTGCTTCAAATAAAGCTGGTGGGCTTTGTCGACTTCGACCATGTCCAGCTCAATGCCCAGGCCGGGTTTTTTCGGCACCTCGATGGCACCGTTCTTGATTTGCAGCGGCTCCTTGGTCAGGCGCTGGCCGTCCTGCCAGATCCAGTGCGTGTCCATGGCGGTCACCTGCCCTGGCGCTGCCGCGCCCACGTGCGTGAACATGGCCAGCGACACGTCAAAGTGGTTGTTGGAATGCGAGCCCCAGGTCAGGCCCCAGGTCTGACACATCTGCGCCACCCGGACCGAGCCCTGCATGGTCCAGAAATGCGGGTCGGCCAGCGGAATGTCGACCGACTGCAAATGAATGGTGTGCGCCATCTCGCGCCAGTCGGTGGCGATCATGTTGGTGGCGGTGCGCAGGCCGGTGGCGCGGCGGAACTCGGCCATCACTTCGCGGCCCGAGAACACGCCTTCGGCACCGCAGGGGTCTTCGGCGTAGGCGAGTTCTTTGTGACGGTCGCGGCACAGACGGATGGCGTCTTTGAGCAACCAGCCGCCGTTCGGGTCCAGCGTGATGCCGGCGTCGGGAAAGCGCTCGGACAGCGCCACGATGGCTTCGATTTCTTCTTCGCCGCGCAGCACGCCGCCCTTGAGTTTGAAGTCCTTGAAGCCGTAGCGTGCGTGGGCGGCTTCAGCCAGACGCACGATGGCTTGCGGGTCCATCGCCACTTCATGGCGCAAGCGCTGCCAGTCGTCGCCACCTGGCTCGCTGCGGTAGGGCAGGTCGGTCTTCTGGCGGTCGCCCACATAAAACAAATAGCC
>JAIPDA010000016.1 GCA_021737905.1 Rhodoferax sp. | reverse complement strand
AGGCGCCCAGCAGGGTCAGGCAGGTGCGCAGATTTAAATTCACAAGGCTCTTTTTCATGGCAAGGCTCCTATAAAAAAACAAGGGTTGACTATCAAGGAAGGGGAATCGAATTTTTGAGCTGCAGGCGGTCCAGGTGGGCCTTGAGTTCTGCGGTGTCCGCCGCCGGTAGGGGCAGTCTGGGCGCGCGTGGGATGCCTACCGGCAGCCCCATGTAATCGAGGGCGACCTTGCTGGCGGCCACGTAGCGATGGCCGCCGACCATCTTGACCAGCGGGAGCATGCGACGGTACAGGGCCAGCGCGTTGACCTGGTCCTTGTGGTCGGCCACCAGCTCGAAAAGGCGGGCAGAGTCGCGTGGTAGAAAGTTCGAGCACACCGCCACCCAGCCTTGCGCGCCCAACCAGAAAGACTCATAGCCTAGGATGCCGGCAAACACCGTCATCTTGTCGCCGCACAGCTCGATGATGTCTCGCACCCGTGTGACCTCGAGCGTAGACTCTTTGATGTAGCGCACGTTGTCGATCTGGGTCAGACGGGCCACGATGTCCGGCGTCATGTCGACATTGGCGGTTGCCGGGTTGTTGTAAATCATGATTGGAAAGGACACAGACTCCCCGATCTTGCGGTAATGCTCGAACAACTCATCAGGCGTGGGCGTGCTGTAGTAAGGCGGAATCACCATGATGCCGTCGGCGCCCAGGCTTTCGGCCAGCCGGGCTTTTTCCACGGCCTCATGGGTCCATTCGGCCCCAGTGCCGATCAACACAGGAACCCGGCCCGCAGCTTGCTTAATGCAAACCTCCATGACCAGCTCCTGCTCGCCCATGGTCATTGAAAGAAACTCGCCCGTGCTACCCAGGGGAATCAGGCCGTGAATGCCTTGCTCAATTTGCCAGTCCACCAGCCGCTTGAGTGCCGGCACATCTACACCCAAGCCGTCAGGTGTGAACGGAGTAATCATTACGGTGTAGGTTCCGCGCCATTTTTTTGGGGAGCTCATGGGTACTTTTTAAAGATGTTTTTAAACAGTCGCTTCAGTGTACGGCTAGTATACTGATTGTGTAACGGGCATCATTATTTGTTTTTCAAGGGCCAAAGCCAAGCTGCACCATGCGAATTAATCAGGCCAGCACCCCACCGACAGATGTCAGGCTGGAAATATTTTTCGATGGAAAACGCCTCGGTGCGCTAGAAGGCGAAACAATTTCTGCGACGCTGCACGCGCACGGCATCCACACGCTTAGAAACACACGCAAGAACCATCCCCGCGGCATTTACTGCGGCATGGGAGCCTGTTTTGATTGCGTTGTCACCGTGGATGGGCGCCAGGGTGTGCGAGCTTGCATGGAAAAGGTGCAAGCTGGTCAGCAAGTGCGCTCTGGTATGCCCCAAGGTACAGCAGAAGATCCGCTTGCACCACTGTGTTCGGTGCCTGCTGACTTACAGCCTCAGCCCATTGCAGTTGATGTTCTGGTGGTGGGAGCCGGTCCGGCGGGGCTTAGTGCCGCCGTCGCTGCCGCACGTTCGGGCGCCAGCGTTGTGCTGCTTGACGAGCGGCCGCAAAGCGGCGGGCAATACTTCAAGCCGTTGGCACCTTCACACCAAAGCTTGCAACCCAGCGATGCACAGTTTGCAGAAGGTATTGAGCTCACGCAAACTGCACTAGCGGCCGGCGTACAGATCATCCAGGAGGCCACTGTATGGGGGGCGGATACGGCGCATGAAGTGATCGCCATGGTCAATGGTGTCGAGCTTATCTACAAGCCAGCCGAACTTATTTTGGCAGCAGGCGCATACGAGCGCCCTGTGCCTTTCATCAACTGGACGCTGCCAGGCGTGATGACCACCGGCGCAGCGCAGACTTTGGTGCGCGCTTACAAGGTAGCGCCGGGTAAACGGGTAGTGATCGCGGGCAATGGGCCTTTGAATCTGCAATTAGCCGTTGAGATGGTAAGAGCAGGAGTCAAGGTTGCAGCTGTTTTGGAATCAGCACCGCAGCCACGTGCCGGGCAGTGGCGTACCTTGCTTAAAGCTTGGCGCTTTTCACCCGAACTCATGCGCCAGGGCTTGCGTTATCTCCTCGAACTTCGGCTGCATGGTGTGCGGGTAGAGTGGTCACACGCCGTCATTGAAGTCACTGGTAAAGATTGCCTGCGCGAGGTTGTCTATGCTCCGTTATCGCCAACTGGCCAGATTGCGCCAGGCAAAACTCGCACAGTAGAAGCGGACACCTTATGCCTTGGCTACGGATTCATTCCATCGACTGAGCTGGCTCGGGCTTTGGGCTGCGAGCACAGCTTTATGGATCATCATCTGGGCTACTTGCAGACCAACACCACCCTGCAAGGCCGTACCAGCGTACCCCATGTATTTGCCATCGGCGACGGCAGCTCTCTGGGTGGGGCACGCGTTGCCCAGGCACGCGGCACACTGGCCGGTTTGACTGCGGCCACAGCGCTGGGCAAAACCGTCGATGCGAGCGCCGTCACGAAGGTCAGTTGTGAACTTGAAAAAAGCTTGAAGTTTCAGCAAGCCTTGTGGGACATCTTCAAGGCGCCGCCCGTCACGGTTCAGGCGCTGCCCGACGAGACCATAGCCTGCCGCTGCGAAGAGATTAACATGGGTCAACTGCGCAACGCCATCGGCCAGGGTTTTGACAGCCTGGGCGCACTCAAGCGCATGACGCGCCTGGGCATGGGCCGCTGCCAGGGTCGCTACTGCGCCTGCACAGCCGCCAAACTGCTGCATGAAACCACCGGGCGGGTGCGCGAGCCAGAGGAACTTTTTGCACCGCGCCTACCCGCCAAGCCTGTGCCTGCCGCGTGTATGGCTTTTGAAAAGCCCGAGTGGGGCGGCCACAAACGGTCCATCACGCCCAACTTGGCGCGCCCCACAGAAACAGAGCCCTTGCCGCCACAAAAAGCCGACGTGGTGGTGATTGGCGCGGGCGTCATGGGCGCCTGCCTAGCCTATTACCTTGCGAAAGAAGGGCAGGACGTTCTTGTACTGGAGCGCGACGAGGCCAACCTCCAGGCCTCCGGCGCAAATGCAGGAAGCCTGCATGTGCAGCTCTTGTCTTTTGATTTCGGCGCCAAGGCTGAAGCAGGCGGCGGGCCTGCCGCGCAAACCCTGCCACTGGGCCCGGCCTCAGTCCAGCTCTGGCGCCAGCTCGAACAAGACTCAGGCGAAGACTTTGAAATCTCCACCACCGGCGGCCTGATGGTCGCCGACAGTCTGGCTGGCATGGCCTTTTTGAAATCAAAGGCCGCGCTTGAGCGCAAGTTTGGTATCGACAACGAAATCATCGACGCTGCAGACTTGCAAACGCTCGCCCCCGCGCTGTCACGCGATATGCTCGGCGCCGAATACGCACCACAAGAAGGAAAGATCAACCCACTTAAGGCAACTTACGGGGTGTTGAAAGCGGCGCGCGCCTTGGGCGCTCGGTTCCACCGGGGCGCCAGCGTCCAGCACATTGACAAGGAAGGCAGCGGCTGGCGCATCAGCACCTCGCGCGGCCAGATCCAGGCTGGCATCATCATCAACGCCGCAGGCCCCTGGAGCCGCGAGGTCGCCGCCATGGTGGGCGTCGACTTGCCGGTGCACAGCGCACCTTTGCAGATGATAGTCACCGAAACGGCGCCGGTACTGGTCAAGCAATTGGTGGCCCACGCAGACCGGCACCTGAGCCTGAAGCAGGCGGCTACAGGTGGTCTCATCATTGGCGGCGGCTGGACAGCCTCTTACGATGACAAGCGGCGCTTTAACACCACCTTGCGGCAAAGCGTCGAAGGAAACTTGTGGGTAGCCCAGCGTGTATTGCCGCAGATGCAGGGGTTGAGGGTGCTGCGAACCTGGGCAGCGATGAATATCAACATTGACGGCGCGCCTATTTTGGGTGAGGCGCCAAATGTCAAAGGCTTTTACAACGCGGTCACCTCCAACGGCTACACGCTTTCGCCGGTGGTGGCTCGCATGACGGTGGATCTGCTGCAAGGCAGGCCGACGTTGTTCGACCCCCTGCCCTATTCCCTAAACCGTTTTTAATGCAGATTTCCTGCAGTTGACGCGCTGGAGCTCCTAATGATCGAGATTGATAAAGTCCACAAAAGCTTTGGTAGCTTTCAGGCCCTCAAAAATGTTTGCGCCCGCATTGAGCGCGGAGAAGTGGTGGTGGTTTGCGGGCCGTCCGGTTCCGGCAAATCAACCTTGATCAAGTGCGTCAATGGGCTCGAAAAAATCGACAGCGGCAGCATCACCATTGACGGCCGGGCGCTGGGCGCCAAGGGTATGGACATCTCTTTGCTGCGCGCGCAAGTGGGCATGGTGTTCCAGAACTTCGAGTTGTTTCCGCATCTCACCATTTTGCAAAACCTCACTCTGGCGCAGCGCAAAGTACTTAAACGCACGGAGGACGAATCCGTGGCGAAAGCCGAGAAACTGCTAGACCGCGTCGGGCTACAGCCGCAAACGCATAAATACCCGGCTCAGCTGTCTGGCGGGCAGCAGCAGCGCGTCGCCATTGCCCGGGCGCTGGCCATGGACCCCATTGCGATGCTATTTGACGAGCCCACATCGGCACTGGACCCCGAAATGATTCAGGAAGTGCTGGAGGTGATGGTGACGCTTGCCAAGGAAGGCATGACGATGGTCTGCGTCACGCATGAAATGGGCTTCGCCCGGCAGGTCGCCGACAGGGTCATTTTCATGGACGAAGGCTGCATCATTGAGGATTGCACAAAGGACGACTTCTTTTCGACCGTGCGCTCCGACAGGTCTCAGCAGTTTTTGTCCAAAATTCTGGCCCACTGAACAACGCGCGAGAAATTGACCAGTCGCGACGATGTGACCTGAAAAAATGGTGCGGCTGGCGGGGATCGAACCCACGACCCTTGGCTTCGGAGGCCAATACTCTATCCACTGAGCTACAGCCGCAACGCTGATTTGATGGGGGAAGTGCGCCTAAGGACACTCAGTGCGCAAAAAGCGTGAAATTGCTTCACTTGCCTTGTTTTGATTCTAGCAGTCGCCCTGTTGTACTGAATGCTCACCGGGCTTTGGTAGAGGTGACCGCTATAATCTTGGGCTTCTAGGTATTTGCCTGACTGCTCTCCTATTTCCAGTTTTTTTGAGGACGCCATGAGCGCTAACGACAACAACACGGCTCACGAAGAAGACCATACAGGTCCGGTCAAAACACCTAAGCAATTGCTGCTGATGGTTTTGTACTCTTTCGTGGTTCCCATCTTCGCCATCATTGCGCTGGTTTACTACGTGACCTCTGGCAACATGCCGGCCGCTGGTTCGACCAACACCGAAAAAGAATTGGCCTTGCGGATTCAAAAAGTTGGCAGCGTTGAGATTCGCGATGCCAATCGCCCCCTCAAGTCTGGTGCTGAAGTCTATGCCGCTCAGTGCGCTGCATGCCATACGGCGGGTTTGGCCGGTGCGCCTAAATTTGCCGATGCTGCGACTTGGGCGCCCCGCCTGAAGACGGGTTTTGAAGCCCTTTGGAATTCAGCACTCAAAGGCAAGAATGCCATGGGCGCACAGGGCGGTGGTGACTTCACTGACATTGAAATTGGTCGCGCTGTGGTTCACTTGACGGCATCTGCCGGCGGTAAGTTTGCTGAGCCAGCGGCGCCTGCAGCTGCCAAGTAATTTTTTTGACTGACTAAAAGGCCGGTCGCTGACCGGCCTTTTTTTGTGCCAGCGCAGGGCTTCGTACATAGCCAAAGCGCAAAGGTAATTCACTGGCTTGTATTTCCTGAGGCACCCAGAGACCGCAGTCCACGGCTTCTGCGGCATGTGTCATATCTTGGGTGTGCACCAGGCCAAAACCGATACCGGTCTCTAGGTAAAGCCGCCCATGCTGGTCCACGATGCAACGCTGCACGCGGGCAGGCTCGCCGGTGTGCGCACAGACAGAAAAGTCTGTGTGAACCCGGCACACCAGTGGCGTGGCCTCGAGTTCAACGTAAACGCGCTGGGGGCCGTTTTGAAAGTACCACTGGCCGCTGGTGTCGGCTTCGTAGTTGCGCTGGATGAAGTCTATGAGTTTGTCGTGCCGCAGCAGCGAGCCCTTGCTCACTGCGCTACCCCCTGCAAACGGTCCGGCGGCCTGGGCCAGGTCGTCACGCATGAACCAGTTGCCACGCGCATCAAGCCCTAACCAGCCAAAACAGTTGGGCACGTTGGGCCATTTGGTCAGCGCTGCTTTGACAATATCGTCCATGAATTGACTGCCTCCAATGCTATTGTTCTGCCGGTATTTTGACGGCAGATGCCGGCAGATGCTGCGCCAAAAACTCACAGACGGCCGCGGGCATGGCTCGCACATGTGCCGCTCCTGGCCAAGCCCCCAGAGCCTGCGCAAAGCCCACATGGCCACCTTCTTCAGGTTGCCACAGTGTGACGCTGGCGCTGACTTCGTGCGCACCCGGCAGACTTTTGTGTGGCACAAAGGGGTCATTGCGTGCATTCAAGACAAGTGCCGGCACCTGGATGCGTACGAGGTGCGGCTTGGCAGAGGCCCGGGTCCAGTAGTCATTGGTGTCTTTAAAGCCATGCAGCGGTGCAGTGACCACATTGTCAAAGTCGTAGAGATCGCGCGCGTTCAGCAAGGCTTGCCGGCTGAACAGTTGGGGGTACCTGTCCAGTTTTTTCAATGCCTTGGGCACCATGCTGTTTAAAAACATTCGGGTGTAAACCAGCCGGTTAAAGCCCTTGCCCAGGGCATGCCCGCTGGCCGCCAGGTCGAGCGGCGCGCTGACGGCGCTGATGGCAAGCACCAACTCAGCGGCGGCATTTTCAAGCTCGCCCGCCCAACGCATGAGGGCATTGCCGCCCAGCGAAACACCCGCAGCGAATACCGGCCCGGCATGTTGTTGTTTAAAACGGCGCAGGATCCAGTCGATCTCAGCGAAATCACCCGAATGGTAGGCGCGCGGTGCGCGATTGATCTCCCCCGAGCAGCCCCTGAAGTGCGGCACCGCGCAAGCCCAATTGCGGGCTCGTGCGGCGTCTGCAAATGCTTGGGCATAGTGGCTGTCTGACGCCCCCTCGAGACCATGAAAGACCACCAGCAGTGGGCGATAGTCTGGGTCCTTGGGTACAGCATCTTGCAGCCAGTCAACGTCGACAAAGTCTTGGTCGGGTGAAGTCCATCTCTCACGCCGGAATTGCGGCTGAGCGCTCTGGTAGCGCGAACTGCGGGTAGCTGCCCAGATGGTTTGCAGGTCGCCACCCGGCAGCCACCAAGGCGCTTGGTAGTTCATGCTGTCAGTGCAACAGCGATGGAATGTCGCTAGCGACCTGTTCTTGCAATGTGCCCGGGCTGGCATGGTGCGCCACCAGGCGCCAGCCTTGCGGCGTTTTGAGGTAGACATTGGTAGCGATCACGCTGGCATGCGCCGGTCCGTCGGCCGTCATGACCTCGATACGCTCCAGCACACTGTGAACGCTCGTACCCAGAGTTTCAACACGCCGAACATGTTCAATGTGCGCCCTTACCGTGCCGTGTGCAAAAAGCGCTGCAAAGGCACTGCGGATAGCCTGTACACCGACTTGGCGGCTGCCGCCCGGGGGGACGCAAACAATGTCTTCTTCATCCGCCCAGCAGGCCATGAGCTTGTCGATGTCACCGAGTTGCAGCGCATCATAAAAAGCGGCTTCCGTGTCGTCGGCATGGCCGTTGTGTGTGAGATTGGGTTTGGTAGGTCGCATGGTGAAAGCTTATCCCGTCCTCAAGTCATAGATAGCGCAATCATAAAAAAACCGGCCTACTGGGGCCGGTCTTTTGACTCTGCATGTGCAACCACACAGCCCACACTGCTTATCGCTTTTGGCGGTATTTCCGCAGCGCTGTGATCTGCGCAATCATGACAGCCAGTTCGGACTGCGCGTGGGCCAGGTCGATGTCGCTTTTGGCATTTTTCAACGCCTCTTCAGCCGCTTTCTTGGCTTCGGTAGCTTTGGCTTCGTCCAAGTCTTTGCCGCGAATGGCCGTGTCGCTGAGCACAGTGATCGAGTTAGGCTGAACTTCCAGCACACCACCTGCCACAAACACAAACTCTTCAGAGCCATCGGCTTTTTCAATGCGCACAGCGCCGGGCCGGATGCGCGTGATCAGCGGCGTGTGGCGCGGGTAAATCCCCAGCTCGCCGGTCTCGCCGGGCAGGGCCACAAAACGGGCCTCACCCGAAAAGATGGACTCTTCGGCGCTGACGACATCGACGTGGATGGTATTCATGGCAACCGTCCGTTAAATTTTCTTGGCTTTTTCGAAAGCTTCGTCAATCGTGCCGACCATGTAGAAAGCCTGCTCTGGCAGGTGATCGCACTCGCCGGCCACAATCATCTTGAAGCCGCGGATGGTTTCAGCCAAGCTGACGTATTTACCAGGCGAGCCGGTGAACACTTCAGCCACGTGGAATGGCTGCGACAGGAAACGCTGAATCTTACGGGCGCGGGCCACAGCCAGTTTGTCTTCAGGTGCCAGTTCGTCCATACCCAGAATCGCGATGATGTCGCGCAACTCTTTGTAGCGCTGCAAGGTGCCCTGCACGGCGCGGGCCGTGGCGTAGTGGTCTTCGCCCACCACATTCGGGTCCAGCTGGCGGCTGGTCGAGTCCAGTGGGTCCACGGCAGGGTAGATACCCAGCGAAGCGATGTCACGCGAGAGCACCACGGTGGAGTCCAGGTGGGCAAAGGTGGTGGCCGGCGATGGGTCGGTCAAGTCATCGGCAGGCACGTAAACGGCTTGGATGGACGTGATCGAGCCGACCTTGGTGGAGGTGATCCGCTCTTGCAGGCGGCCCATCTCTTCGGCCAGCGTGGGCTGGTAACCCACAGCCGAGGGCATACGACCCAGCAGCGCGGACACTTCGGTACCGGCCAGTGTGTAACGGTAGATGTTGTCCACGAAGAACAGCACGTCACGGCCTTCGTCACGGAAGGACTCGGCAATCGTCAGGCCGGTCAGCGCCACGCGCAGACGGTTGCCTGGGGGCTCGTTCATCTGGCCGTAGACCATGGCCACTTTGGATTCACCCAGGTTCTCGAGGTTCACGACGCCGGAGTCGGCCATCTCGTGATAGAAGTCATTGCCTTCACGGGTACGTTCACCCACACCGGCAAACACGGACAGACCCGAGTGCGCCTTGGCGATGTTGTTGATCAGCTCCATCATGTTCACGGTCTTGCCGACGCCGGCGCCGCCGAACAAGCCGACCTTACCGCCTTTGGCGAACGGGCAAACCAGGTCAATCACTTTGATGCCCGTTTCCAGCAGTTCCTGTGATGGGGAGAGTTCATCGTAAGCGGGGGCTTTGCGGTGAATAGGCGCCATCAGAGCTTGGTCAACCGGGCCGCGCTCGTCGATAGGCGCGCCGAGCACGTCCATGATGCGACCCAGTGTGGCCTTGCCCACCGGCACCGTGATGTTGGCACCGGTGTTGTAGACCATGTTGCCGCGGCGCAGACCGTCGGACGTGCCCAGCGCAATGGTGCGCACGATGCCGTCGCCGAGTTGCTGCTGCACCTCAAGGGTCAGCGCAGAGCCTTCCATTTTGAGCGCGTCATAAATGCTAGGCATTTCGTTGCGCTGGAACTCTACGTCCACCACAGCGCCAATACACTGAACAATCTTGCCTTGAGCTTGAGCCATGATTGAAACCTCTTTCGTTCTTACGTTCTTTAGATTCTGATGTGCTGCGGGGCCATCGGCCTAGACAGCTGCTGCACCTGCGACGATTTCCGAAAGTTCTTTCGTGATCGCCGCTTGACGCGTCTTGTTGTAGACCAGCTTGAGTTCGCCAATCACGCTGCCGGCATTGTCGGTAGCGGCCTTCATGGCCACCATGCGCGCCGATTGCTCGGACGCCATGTTCTCAGCCACGGCCTGGTAAACCAGCGCTTCTGTATAACGCACCAACAAGTCATCGATGACGCTTTGAGCATCGGGCTCGTAGATGTAGTCCCAGCTGTGCGCAGTTTTATCCGCCTCCATCGCCTTTAATGGCAGCAGCTGCTCTATCACCGGCTCCTGGCGCATGGTGTTGATGAACTTGGTGTAGCAAAGATACACCGCGCTGACCTTGCCTTCGCTGTAAGCGTCGAGCATCACCTTCACCGGGCCAATGAGTTTTTCGAGGTGCGGCTTGTCGCCGAGTTGCGTCGCATGCGAAACCACCTGCGCGCCAACACGGTTCAAGAAGCCCAGTCCCTTGTTGCCGATGGCAACAGCTTGCGCGGTCTTACCGGCTGCTTGAGCTTCTTTGAGCTTGCCTGTGACGGCGCGCAAGATGTTGGTGTTCATGCCGCCGCACAGCCCTTTGTCTGTGGTCACGACGATGAAACCTGTGACCGCTGAGTCGTTGGTCTGCATGAAAGCATGCGTGTACTCAGGGTTGGCATGACTCAGGTTGGCCGCGATATTGCGAATTTTGTCGCTGTACGGACGCGCTGCACGCATGCGCTCCTGCGCCTTGCGCATCTTGGAAGCGGCCACCATTTCCATGGCCTTGGTGATCTTCTTGGTGTTTTCAACCGACTTGATCTTGCCGCGTATTTCCTTGCCTGCTGCCATATGTGTTCCTAAATGTTTCTGAAAGCTTGTGGCTTTTGTAGATTCAGGCGCGGATCAGGCAAACGATTTCTTGAACGCGGTCACAGCGGTCGTCAACTCAGCCTCGGCATCTTTGTCCATGGCTTTATTGGCTTCGAGCTTGGCCATCAGGGCAGCATGCTTGTCCTTGAGGTAGCTGTGCAGGCCGGCTTCAAACGCCAGAACCTTCTTGACATCGATGTCATCCATGAAGCCTTTGTTCACAGCGAACAGCGTGGCGCCCATGGTAGAGATCGACAGTGGCGAATACTGCGCTTGCTTGAGCAGTTCGGTCACGCGGGCACCGCGGTCGAGCTGCTTGCGGGTGGCTTCGTCGAGGTCAGAGGCGAACTGCGCGAAAGCAGCTAATTCACGGTACTGGGCCAAGTCGGTACGAATACCGCCGGACAAGCTCTTGATCAATTTGGTCTGGGCAGCACCACCGACGCGCGACACCGAAATACCGGCGTTGATAGCGGGGCGGATACCGGCGTTGAACAAGCTGGTTTCCAAAAAGATCTGGCCGTCAGTGATCGAGATCACATTGGTCGGCACAAAAGCAGACACGTCACCGGCTTGCGTTTCGATGATCGGCAGGGCCGTTAGAGAACCGGTCTTGCCTTTGACTTCGCCTTTGGTGAAGTCTTCAACATATTTTTCATTCACGCGGGCAGCACGCTCGAGCAGACGGCTGTGCAGGTAGAACACGTCGCCGGGGTAGGCTTCACGGCCTGGTGGACGGCGCAGCAGCAGCGAGACCTGGCGGTAAGCCACGGCCTGCTTGGACAAGTCGTCATACACGATCAGCGCGTCTTGACCGCGGTCGCGGAAGTACTCGCCCATGGTGCAGCCTGAATAGGCGCTGACGTACTGCATGGCAGCAGACTCAGAGGCCGATGCGGCCACCACGATGGTGTATTCCATCGCGCCGGCTTGCTCTAGGGCGCGCACGACGTTTTTAATGGAGGATGCTTTTTGACCGATCGCCACGTAGATGCACGGAACGTTCTGGCCTTTTTGGTTGATGATCGCATCGATGGCCACAGCTGACTTACCGGTCTGGCGGTCACCGATGATCAGTTCGCGCTGGCCACGACCGATAGGCACCATCGAGTCGATGGACTTCAGGCCGGTTTGCAGTGGCTGGTCGACCGATTTACGGGCGATCACACCAGGCGCAACTTTTTCAATCACGTCGGTCAACTTGGCGTTGATAGGGCCTTTGCCGTCGATCGGCTGACCCAGCGCGTTGACCACGCGTCCCAGCAGTTCGGGGCCGACAGGGACCTCCAAAATCCGGCCGGTGCACTTGACCGTGTCGCCTTCGGCAATGTGCTCGTACTCGCCCAGCACCACGGAGCCGACCGAGTCACGCTCGAGGTTCAGCGCCAGGCCATAGGTCGGCGTGCCGTCAGCGGTGGCGGGGAATTCAAGCATCTCGCCTTGCATCACATCGGACAGGCCGTGGATACGCACGATACCGTCAGCCACAGACACCACAGTGCCCTGGTTGCGAATGTCGCTGCTGGCGCCAAGGCCTTCAATACGGCTCTTGATCAGTTCAGAAATTTCTGCTGGATTGAGTTGCATGACTCTTTCCTTCTTTCTAGGTTGTTGGCTGAACCCGAGCGAAAGCTCAGGCGATCAGCGCCACTTTCATTTGTTCCAAACGGGCTTTAACCGAAGTGTCTAGCACCTCGTCGCCCACCACGACGCGCACGCCGCCTATCAGCGCCGGCTCGATTTCGACCTGCACGTTGAGCTTGCGTTTAAAGCGCTGTTCCAGCGTCTTAGCCAACTCATCCAGCGCCGCGCCATCAAGCGCAAAAGCGCTGTAGACCACGGCATCAGAAGAGCCGGTTTGCGCATTTTTCAAGGCACGAAACTGGACGGCAATTTCGGGCAATGCGTTGAGCCGGTTGTTGTCAATCAAGACCCGCAGGAAGTTCTTGGCCTTTTCAGGCAACGCAGTCTTAGCAACACCGGCAACCACGTCAAAAGTCTGCTGGGCAGTGACTTTAGGTCCATGCGCAAACTCAAGCAGCTGATCATTGGCTGCAATCGCAGCCAGCTCGTCTAGCCAGGCTGCGGTGACGGCCAGATCAGTGCGACACGCCTTGAAAAGCGCTTCAGCGTATGGACGGGCGATGGTGGCGAGTTCGGCCATATTTTTACAGCTCGGTTTTCAGGCGGCCCAGCAAGTCGGCATGCACGCTGGCATTGACTTCCTTGCGCAGGATCTGCTCGGCACCCTTTACCGCCAACGCGGCAACCTGCTCACGCAGAACCTCGCGGGCCTTGATGCTTTGCTGCTCAGCTTCAGCGTGAGCAGCGGCGATGATTTTCGCGCCCTCTGCCGTTGCTTTGCCCTTGGCTTCTTCGATCATGGTGTGCGCACGTCGCTCGGCCTCCGCCAGACGCACAGCCGACTCGTTGCGCGACTTGGCAAGTTCTTCTTCAACGCGCTTGTTGGCCACGGAGAGTTCAGACTTGGCCTTGTCGGCAGCAGCCAGGCCTTCGGCGATCTTGCTGGCACGTTCGTCCAGAGCAGCCGCGATGGGCGGCCACACGAATTTCATCGTGAACAGGACCAGCAATGCGAAGACGATAGCTTGCGCTACCAGTGTTCCATTAATGTTCACAGCTAATCTCCTAGTGCGAGGTTGTCGACCAGGAATTACTTGGCAGCAGCAGCGGCCGCAGCGCGAGCGATTTGAGCGATGAAAGGATTGGCAGTGGCAAACCACAGAGCAATACCGGTGCCGATAATGAAAGCAGCGTCAATCAGGCCGGCCAAAACGAACATCTTGGTCTGCAGTTCACCCATCAGCTCAGGCTGGCGAGCAGCTGCTTCAAGGTACTTGCTACCCATGATGCCGATGCCGATACAAGCGCCCAAAGCGCCCAAACCGATGATCAGACCAGCAGCCAGAGCAGCAAAACTAATAACTTCCATGATTAACTCCTAATGAACTAAAAACAAAACGAAACAAAAAAGAAAACTGACTCAATCAATGCGCGTCGTGCGCTTGCCCGATGTAGACCAAGGTCAGCATCATGAACACAAAAGCCTGCAACAAAATAATGATGATGTGAAACACGGCCCACGCCCATCCGGCCACCACGTGCAAAAGCAGCAACATCAAGCTGCCCGGCTCGCCAGAAAAAGCCCAGGAGCCGCCCAGCAAGGCAATCAGCATGAAAACCAGCTCGCCCGCATACATATTGCCGAACAGTCGCATGCCGTGCGAAACCGTTTTGGCCGTGAAGGAAATGAGTTGCTCGGCGACGTTGACCACGCCCAGAATCACAGCGAAAACCGGGTTCTTACTGGTGCCGAAAGGCGCAGACACCAACTCGTGCGCCCAGCCGCCAATGCCCTTGATCTTGATGTTGTAGAAAAGGCAGATAAAAAGAACCGAAACCGAAAGACCCATGGTGATCGACAAGTCGGCAGTGGGCACAACGCGCAGGTAGGCGTGGTGCGGATCCAAGCCCATCAGGCTGTAAACCCCGCTCCAGAGCACCGGGAGGAAGTCCAGGGGCAACAAATCCATGGCATTGAGCAGAAAGATCCACACAAACACCGTCAATGCCAGCGGGGCCACCAATTTGCGACTGGTGGCGTTGTGAACGATGGACTTGGCTTGGCCGTCCACCATCTCCATGAGCATTTCTACGGCCGCCTGAAAACGACCGGGGACACCCGCAGTGGCCTTGCTAGCCGCCTTCCACAAAAAGAAGGAACCCAGAACGCCGAGCAAAATAGAAAAGAAAAGAGAATCGAGATTGAAAACCGAGAAGTCAACGATCTCAGTTTGTGGCTTGTTTTGCCAATGCGTCAGGTGGTGAACGATGTATTCACTGGCGGAAGGCGCGTTTGTTGCTTCGGACATTGTTTACTCTTTACGCAATTTTTCGTTTGCGGCGCACCCCAAGCGCCAGCCAATACACCTTCAGGGTCACAGTTAGGCCGATCAGCATGGCCAACCAGTCCAGATCTGCAACCAACCTGGGAGCTGCAGCCAACATGGCGACACTCACGCCAATTTTGACCGCCTCCCACACAAAAAAACCAAAACCTGCCGTCACAGCGCTGATGGAAGAAAACTGACTCCGCAGACCGCGCGCAAAAAGCGCACCCGGAATCACCACCGCCAGACATCCGTAAAACGCCGACCATGCCGACGCCGACTTGCCAGCTAGCATGCCGGCAATTACCGCTGCCGCCACACCCACTACCACCTGCGCCGCCAACACCCACCACACCGACAGCGAAGGGTTCTGAGCAATCAACCGTTGGGCCTGCTCAGGCGACAAGGGGTTGATATCAGACTCTTCGGCGGATGCGTTTCCTGGCGTTTCTGTCATTGTCCACACCATCGGTTACGCCAAATTTACAACAGGCTCATTCAGCAAAGCCACTTATTATACGTAGAAACCCGTGCCTTTCGTCAACAGGGTCATTCTCATTGGCTTGGGGGCGAGTTTCATGATTTTTGTCTTGCGTCCGCAAATCGCCCGACTTGTCCCATTGAACCTGGTGCTGGGCGCACTGGCCATTGCGGCGGTGGCGCTTTGGCGCTGAATTTTCTGCGCTTTGCATGACAATCACGCCATGAGCACCAGCCACACATCAACTTCCCCAACCCTGGCAGGCGATCCTGCCGCTGACCTGCCGCGCACTCTGTGCTACCTCAATGGCGAATACACCGCCCTGCAAGACGCCAAAATCAGCGTGCTGGACCGTGGCTTCATTTTTGGTGACGGCGTCTATGAGGTGCTGCCGGTCTATGCCGGCAAGCCCTTTCGCTTTGCGCAGCATATGGCCCGGCTGGACCGCAGTCTGGGCGAATTGCGCATGAGCAATCCCCTCACGCATGCTGCGTGGCAAGCCGTGGCCGGAAAATTGATAGCCAGTTATGCCCAAGGGGCGGGCGTGTCTGCCGACAAGTTAGACCAGCTCATTTACATCCAGGTCACACGCGGCGTAGCGCTGCGCGACCACGTCATGACCGCCGGCGTGGCGCCCACCGTGTTTGTCATGACCAACCTGATGAAGCCCGTGCCGGCGGCGCAACGCGCCACGGGTGTAGCCTGCGTCACGGCTGATGACTTTCGCTGGGAGAAGGCGCATATCAAAAGCACCAGCTTGTTGGGCGCGGTGTTCGCCCGGCAGATCAGTGCCGATGTGGGCGCCACCGAAACCGTGATGTTTCGCAACGGCATGCTGAGCGAAGCCGCTACCGCCAACGTCTGGGTGGTCAAGGACGGCTGCGTATTGGGCACGCCCATAGACAACCTGGTGCTCGAAGGCATACGCTACGGCCTGATTGAAGAGCTGTGCCGCGCCGCGGGTCTGCGCTTTGAGTTGCGCCGCATCAGCCGTGCAGAAGTGTTTGCCGCCGACGAGCTGATGCTGAGTTCGGCCACCAAAGAGGTCTTGCCAATCACCCGGCTGGACGGCCTGCCCGTCGGTTCCGGCTTGCCCGGCCCCATTTATGACAAGCTGTATGCGGGCTACCAGCAGGTCAAGAAAGACGCCTCCGCATGAGCGTTCAGCCACCTGAGCCGGCAGCGCGACAAGAGTCGCTGATCGAATACCCCTCCTTGTTTCCCATCAAGGTAATGGGCGTGAAAGTCGACGGCCTGGTGCATGCCATCAGCATGATCACCCGCCAGTTTGACCCGGCCTTCGACGCCAGCACCATTGAGCTGCGCGAAAGCAAGGGTGGCAAATACCTGGGCGTGACCATCACCGTCACCGCCACCAGCCGTGAGCAGCTCGACGAGCT
>JAIPDA010000015.1 GCA_021737905.1 Rhodoferax sp. | reverse complement strand
GAGCTCACGCAGGTGCACGAAACGCTCAACGCCATGCTGGCCTATGCCGAACAAGTGCGTGCTGACGAAGGCATCACCGACGTGGTCAACATCGGCATTGGCGGCTCGGACTTAGGCCCGCAGATGGCTGTGCAGGCGCTGGCTGGATTTGCCATGCCGGGCAAGCGCCTGCATTTTGTGTCAAACGTAGACGGCCACGAGCTGGCCGGTTTGCTGGCGCGCCTGAATGCCGGCAAAACACTTTTTCTGGTGGCCTCCAAGACCTTCACCACCACCGAGACCATGACCAACGCGCTGTCAGCCAAGCGCTGGTTTGAAGCGCAACTGGGCGCAGCCGCGCCGGCCCTGATTGCGCGCCACTTTGCCGCGCTCACCACCAACGTGGCGGCGGCACGCGAGTTCGGCATCAGCACCACTTTTGGTTTTTGGGACTGGGTGGGCGGGCGTTATTCGCTGATGTCGGCGATCGGTTTGCCGCTGGCCATCAGCATCGGGGCTGCCGGCTTTCGGGAGATGCTGGCCGGCGCGCATGCCATGGACCAGCATTTTTGCAACGCGGCAGCAGAGCGCAATCTGCCCATGCGCCTGGGCCTGCTGGACGTCTGGTACCGCAACTTTCATGGCTTCACCAGCCGCAGCATTGCGCCTTACCACAGCGCCTTGCGGCGCTGGCCGGCTTACTTGCAGCAGCTGGAGATGGAGAGCAACGGCAAGCGCGTGGACCGCGAAGGTCAGGCGCTGCCCTTTGGCACAGCGCCCGTGCTCTGGGGCGAGCCGGGTACCAACGGCCAGCACGCTTATTTTCAGATGCTGCATCAGGGAACCGACGTGGTGCCCATGGAATTTGTTGCGGTTAAAAAAGCGGCGCACCATTTGCCCGGCCATCACGACAAGCTGCTGGCCAATGTGCTGGCGCAGGCCCAGGCCTTCATGCTGGGGCAGGCGGACGCAGGCGGCCACAAGCACTTTCCGGGCAACCGGCCCAGCACCTTTTTGCTGCTCGAAGCACTGACGCCCGCCAGCCTGGGCGCGCTGCTGGCTTTGCAGGAGCACCGCGTGTTTGTCAGCGGCGCCGTCTGGGGCATCAACAGTTTTGACCAGTGGGGAGTCGAGCTGGGCAAGGTGCTGGCCAAAGACATTGAGTCGCGTTGGCAAAGCGGCGATGTCAGCGGCCTGGACGCATCCACCGCCGGTTTGCTGGCGCGGTTGAAGGCTTGAAAAAAATGAACATCGTGTTTGACTTTGGCGCAGTGCTGTTTGGCTGGCAACCCGAGAAACTGCTGGCCCGGCATTTCCCACAGCTCACGCAAAAGCCCGCTGATGTGCGCCAACTGGTGCGAGCGGTCTTTCACCACGAGAGCTGGCAGCGCTTTGACAAAGGCACGGTCGAACTGGCGGCGGTCGTCAGCGAGACGGCGGCGCGGCTGACCTTGCCCGCGCCGGCGCTACACGCCCTGATGGCGCCGATTGGCGAGGAGCTCGAGCCGATTGCCTGCATCGTGGACTTGCTGGGCCAGTTGCGCTGCCGGCGCGAGCAGGCGGGCGATATCCGGCTGTATTACCTGTCGAACATGCCCGCACCGTTTGCCCGCGTGCTGGAGCAAAAGCACGAATTCATCAATTGGTTTGACGGCGGCATTTTTTCAGGCGACGTGAAGCTGGGCAAGCCCGACCCGGCCATCTATGAGTTGCTGGCCACGCGCCACGCGCTGGCCCCTGAAGCAACGCTCTTCATTGACGACACGGCGGTCAATGTGCAGGCGGCACGCGATAGGGGCTGGCAGGCTATTCATTGCCAGCAGCCCGAAGCGCTGGCCGCTCAGTTACAGACCGTGCTCAAGGGTTACCGATGAACAGGAAAACGCGCGCCGCGTTGTCGCTGGCCTTGGCCAGGCCCAGGTAAACCGGCCCCAGCAGTGTCTCGCCGCCCAGGTACACGCTGGTTGAGCGAACCAGTCCGCTGCCTTGTGTCTCTGAGTAGCGCTGCGCCATGCTGCCACCCTCCAGCGACAAGCCAAGGCGCAAGTCACCGCGCAGACCCAGCGGCATCTGGCTGATGATTTTTTCACTGCGCAGCCCCAGGTAGCGCATCTCAGAGCCCAGCAGCTGCTTGTAGGCCAGCCCCGAGAGGTTGTTGACACCGCCCAGCGCAGCGGCATCGCTGAGTGGGAGCACGCCTTTGTTGGCGTGCGTGAAGGCCACACGTCCGGTGAGCACATAAGTGCCGAAACCCAGCGCCTGACTGAAGCTGCCGTCGAGTTTGCCGTAGTCGCTGGCCTGGGTCTGCATCAGGCGGGCGCGCCAGCCTTCGGTGGGGAAGTAGGGGCTGTTGAAGCGGTCCAGGTCGGCCAGTGCAAACCAGGCGCTGGTGCTGCTGGAGCGGTCTGCGGGCAGCAGGCTGTCGCTGCCGATGCGGGTGCTGACTTTCTGGTTGCGCATCAAGAGCCCCGACTTGAGCACACCGTAGCGGCCCAGGTTCAGGCCCAGGCCGGTGTTGATTTCGCTGAATTCGGTGTTAAAGCGGGCTTGCGCTTGGCCGGCCTGGTACAAGTCCACGGTCTGGCCGCTCAGCAGGCCGCTGGTTTCGGCAAACCAGGGCTGACCGGCTTCCAGCGGCTGGTACCAGTTGATACCCAACAGCTTGTCTGCGCCCAATTGGCCGGTGAGCAACAACTCGCCGCCGCTGCGGTTGAGTTGTGTCATCTGGTAGGCCAGCCGGATGTTGTAGCGCGCATCGTCACGCGAGCCCCAGGCGAAGTTCAGACCGCTGCGCAAGAAGTTCGGGCCCCAGGGTTTTTCGGTCGGGTAAAGCCGCAGAATGTTTTTGTCCTCGCTGCGTGCCAATTGGTAGGCCAGGTTGCTGTAGCGGCCTTCGCCGTAGGCGCGCAGCAAGTCTTGCTCCAGTGCCTTCACGTCCAGCGGTGCGCCGGCCTTGTTGCGCATTTGCGAAGTAAAAAGGCGGGCCTGCTCTGCATCCAGACCGGTCGTTTCAACGGCGTCCAGCGTCAACTGCGGTGCATCGCTGCGCGCCACGCGGGCCTGCCAGCTGGCGTAGTGCGGCGCACTCACCGACAGGCCTTGCAACTGCGCCTGAGCAGCCGTGGCCGCGGCATAGCCGCGTGCGATGGTTTCGTCCCTACGCTCGAAGTCAGCAGCCGTGATGCCTTCCAAATCGGGCTGGATGTAAATATCGATGCCCGGCCGCAGCAGGCTGAGCGACTTGGTGACATTTTGCTCGGTCAGCAGATTGATCATCTGCGCTGTCACCGACAGCGGAGAAGCATCAATGTCCTCGGCCTTGAGCAGCGGCGAGCCGACGTTGATGGCAATCACCACGTCGGGCCGGCACAAGTCAGTTACCTCGGCAATCGGCACGTTGTCCACCAGGCCGCCATCGACCAGGCTCAGGCCCTCGTACTTGACGGGCGACATCAGGCCGGGCACTGACATGGTCGCCCGCATCAGCGAAGCCAGGTCGCCATGGCGCCAGGCACGCCGCTGGCCCGTAACGATGTCGGTGGTGAGCAGCGCCAGCGGCAGGTGCTGGCTTTCGACGCGCTGGGGCGCCATGTCGGCGCGGATCAACCGGTCTATAAAAAACTTGATTTTCTGGCCGCTGAGCACGGCCGATGGCAACCGTAGCGAGCCGTTTTTAACGCCCGCTTCAGAACCCGGGATATAGCTTTGCGAAAAGCCCTTGAGGCGCGGCGTGAAATCGGCATAGCTGGCGGCGTCTTTGAACATGTCGCGCCAGTCGGCTTGCCGCAGCGCCACTTGCATGTCGGTGGGCGACAGCCCAGAACTGAAAGCGCCTGCCACCAGGCCCCCCATGCTGGTGCCCGCTACGCAATCAATCGGGACACGCAACTCTTGCAGTTTTTGCAGCACCCCGATGTGGGCGGCACCACGCGCACCGCCGCCGCCTAGCACCAGCCCGATGCGGGGCGCTGCCTGGGCATGGGCCAGCGGCGCCAGTCCGTACACAGCCAGCGGCCAAAGCATCGGCATGAGGCAAGCCAGGGCGAACTTGCAGACCCCGGAAACAAACGGGCAGCTTAACTTCATAAATTTAATTTGTAAAACAATAAATTTAAAAATTGTAACGAATTACTACTTTTGTGTATTACTTCGGCTTTCCGGTCGGGCGGCAATTTGATACAGCGCAAGCCCGGCCGTGAATTCCTGTTTGCACGCCCGTTAAAGGGGCGGTGCAAGGAGGATGCGCCCTAGAATGAAATTTGTTGACTTGGGCAATGGCGTGCCAAGGGCGCCGTCCATCGTTTCAAGTCTTCTTCCCCGGCTTACCCATGATCATGTTGTCGTCAGTTTTGCGCCGCGCGGGTCTGCTCTGGCTTGGATTGGCTTTAGGCTCGGGAGCACTGGCCCAGGCTGCAGGCCCACTGTCTCTTTGGCCCACCATTCCATTCATCCGTGGTCAGGACCTGTGCCAGTTTCAGGACGCTTACGGAAAAAGCCGCAATGAATTGGCCCAGGAGATGGCAGGCCGGCTCAAAGATTTGCTGAGCTATGGTGCAGATGCGGACGATGCCTTGGACAGCTTGTTGGCCATTGATGCGCTGATCGACAAAAACCGCCGCCTGGCAACCACGGGCCAGGCCATGGACCTGACGCTTGAGGCCAGCCTGCGCGCTGCACTGGACGGCTTGTACCGAGAGATCAAGCCCAAAGACAGAAAGCTCACTTTTCTCAATCCGACCCCCTTGCTCGATATGCTGCGCGGGCTGCGCAGCGCGCAGCGCCAAAGTACGCTCAACCAACAGCAACTGGCCAAAATTTCAGGTTTTGCATGGGGCACTTACGCCTACGGGCCTGGCTGCCATGGTGATCTGCTAGTCACGCTTCACATCGAGCTGGGCAGTGGCGCTTCGCACAGCTTTCAGGCCCAGGGCCGGCCGGAGTCTGTCATGACGGCGGTGGCGGCCCAAATGTTCAAGCAAGTGCAGCGCACGGTGTTTCCGTCGGTGGTGAACATGGGCAAAAAATCCCTGACCCTGCTGGGCGCCCCCGGCTCGCCGATTGGCATGGCACCTACGCCCGCAGTGGCTGAGGCGGCCTGTGCGGCCAGCCGTGGCCGTTTGCCCCTGTGGGATGAATACGAGTTTTTGTCGGCACTGGGGGAGTGGAGCGGTGGCGTAGCGCTTGACCACAGTTACTGGGCCCTGGCCGACGGCCATGTGCTGGCACCGGACCTGAGAAACCCCTCGCCGGTGCGGCACCCGGAAGATGTGAACTCCAACGAGATTTATTTTTACTGCGTGCGCTGAGCCAGCGCCATGAAAAAACCCCCGCAGGGCAGAAGCCTTGCGGGGGTTTTGCTTCGAGAAGCTGGCTTCTTACATGCCCATGCCGCCCATGCCACCCATACCACCCATGTCGCCGCCGCCCATGCCGCCGCCGGCAGGTGCGTCGTCTTTGGCAGACTCAGCGACCATGCACTCGGTGGTCAGCATCAAGCTGGACACCGACGCTGCGTTTTGCAGCGCAGTGCGGGTCACTTTGGTGGGGTCCAGAATACCCATTTCGATCATGTCGCCGTAGCTGTCATTGGCAGCGTTAAAGCCGTAGTTGCCCTTGCCGGCCAACACAGCGTTAACCACCACAGAGGCTTCGCCGCCGGCGTTGTAAACGATCTCGCGCAGAGGCGCTTCGATGGCTTTGAGCACCAGCTTGATACCGGCGTCCTGGTCAGCGTTGTCGCCTTTGATGGCGCCAGCCGTTTGCTTGGCGCGCAGCAATGCCACGCCGCCGCCAGCCACGATGCCTTCTTCCACAGCAGCGCGGGTAGCGTGCAGGGCGTCTTCCACGCGGGCTTTTTTCTCTTTCATTTCGACTTCGGTGGCAGCGCCCACCTTGATCACGGCCACACCGCCGGCCAGCTTGGCCACGCGCTCTTGCAGCTTTTCGCGGTCGTAGTCAGAGGTGGCTTCTTCGATCTGAACGCGCACTTGCTTGACGCGCGCTTCGATGTCCGCAGCAGCACCGGCACCGTCGATGATGATGGTGTTTTCTTTGCCCACTTCGATGCGTTTGGCAGAGCCGAGGTCAGCCAGGGTCACTTTTTCGAGCGACATGCCGACTTCTTCAGCGATCACTTTGCCGCCGGTCAGGATGGCGATGTCTTCGAGCATGGCTTTGCGGCGATCGCCAAAACCAGGCGCTTTGACAGCGACAACCTTCAGGATGCCGCGCAGCGTGTTCACCACCAAAGTGGCCAGGGCTTCGCCTTCGACTTCCTCGGCAATGATCAGCAGTGGACGGCCAGCCTTGGCGACTTGCTCCAGGGTGGGCAGCAGGTCACGGATGTTGCTGATCTTCTTGTCGTAGAGCAGCACAAACGGGTTGTCCAGCAAAGCGGCTTGCTTTTCAGGGTTGTTGATGAAGTAAGGGCTGAGGTAGCCGCGGTCAAACTGCATGCCTTCAACGACTTCCAGCTCGGACTCGAGTGACTTGCCGTCTTCCACGGTGATGACGCCTTCTTTGCCGACTTTGTCCATGGCATCTGCAATGATCTTGCCGATGGTTTCGTCAGAGTTGGCAGAGATCGAGCCGACCTGTGCGATTTCTTTCGACGTGGTGGTGGCTTTAGAAGCTATTTTCAGTTCTGCGACCAGAGCCGAAACAGCCTTGTCGATGCCGCGCTTGAGGTCCATCGGGTTCATGCCGGCGGCCACGTACTTCATGCCTTCGTGCACGATGGCTTGGGCCAGCACAGTCGCTGTGGTGGTGCCGTCGCCAGCGATGTCGGAAGTCTTGGAAGCGACTTCCTTGACCATCTGCGCGCCCATGTTCTGCAGCTTGTCTTTGAGTTCGATTTCTTTAGCGACGGACACGCCGTCTTTGGTCACGGTGGGGGCGCCGAAAGAGCGCTCGAGCACCACGTTGCGGCCTTTAGGGCCCAAGGTTACTTTGACGGCGTTGGCCAGGATGTTGACACCCTCGACCATGCGTGCGCGGGCTTCGCCGCCGAAAATGACGTCTTTTGCTGCCATGTTTAATTCTCCAGATTCAGTTAATTTATACGGATAGGGTTGTTGGGAAAGAAAGCGTAGCGAGCGGCTGTCAGGCTAGGCGCACCGCGCGAAGCCACCGGAACGTACATCCGTACGTGAGGATGGCGAGCACGGAGCAACGACGCATGGCGGCCGCGCAGTAGCTTTATTTTTCAACAACAGCGAAGAGGTCTTCTTCTTTCATCACCAGCAGTTCGTCGCCATCGACCTTGACGGTCTGGCCGCTGTACTTGCCAAACAGGACGCGATCGCCCACTTTGACACCGACCGGGCTGAGTTCGCCCTTGTCGTTTTTCTTACCGGGGCCGACGGCCAGCACTTCACCTTGATCTGGCTTTTCAGCAGCGCTGTCAGGGATGACGATGCCCGAAGCGGTTTTGGTTTCGTTTTCGACGCGTTTGACAATCACGCGGTCGTGCAGGGGACGAAGTTTCATGGGAGCTCCTTGTTTTGAAACACAGTTGTGGACATTAAAAAGCACCGCTTGACTCAGGCAAGTAGTTGGTGCTCGCTAACATTTTTGAGGGTTGGGGCTTTGCCGGACTGAAACCGTCAATCCAAGCTTGCTAGCACTCAACACCATCGAGTGCTAATCATAAGGGCGTTTTCACAGCTTTCAAGCCCCGGACCGGGTACATGGAAACTAAAAAGGGTTTTTTTGTTGTCGATTTTTGTCGTAACATACAAACATTAAAGCGAGGGGCCATGAATGAGTGTTCACACCTTTTCCAGCCGCGATTTCACGCGAGACGTTTCTGCAGCCAAACGCGCCGCAGGCGAGGGCCCTGTGTTCATTACCGACCGCGGACGTCCCGCGTATGCGCTGCTCACAATTGACGACTACTACCGGATCGCGGGTCAGAGTAAACCTTCGCTTCTGGAGCTGATGGACGCCATCCCAGGCGGCGCTGGCATCGAGTTCGAACCGCCACGCCTGGACGTGCAGCTCAAGGCTGCGCCCTTTGACGAAGCCCCTTGATGTTCTTGCTCGACACCAACGTCATCTCTGAATTACGCAAAGGCAAACCACAGCAATCGCAAGCCGTGCGGGCTTGGGCTGCCGGTCAGCCGAGCGGCAGACTGTTTTTGTCATCCATCACCATCCTTGAGCTGGAGATGGGCATCCTGGCCTTGGAGCGGCGAACGCCGCCTCAAGGAAGTGCCTTAAGAGCCTGGCTTGTTGGCGTTCGAGACGCTTTCGCAGGGCAGATATTGCCTTTCACAGAGCTCACAGCGCCTATCTGCGCGGCGCTGCATGTGCCCAAGCCTCGCTCTGAGCGGGACGCCATGATTGCGGCGACAGCAAAAGAACACGGGTTCACGATCGTGACACGTAATGTGTCCGACTTTGCAGATGTGGGCGTCGACATCATCAACCCCTGGGGGGCTTGAAGCGTCTTGACTAACGAATGGCGCCCCTGGCGCGCGTCTTTCATCAGTGTCCGCTGCAATGCAGCCTCGAATGACCGTTTGTAGTTTCGCCGTCCACATGCCTTGAACTCAGTAGGCAACGACCAAAAGCACACAGTGATGCAGGGGAAAAGTGAAGTCATGTTTCGGGGTCAATCGCTGCGCGATTCAACCACGAGGAATTTCTGTTTGACAAAAGTGGACCCGACACGCACCGGCAGGCCCTGAATGCATTGGAGTTCCGCTACAAGTGAATCACAAGCCATTGATTTTTAACGACTCTCAGTTCGTGATTTTGTGAAAATCGTCGTCGGGCCGCTTCGGGCGGGCCAGCTTGCTTGACAGCCCAGTCCTCCGCCACGAGGATGAAGGGCCATCCACATGTCAGATTTAACAATATGACCTTATACGATTTTGAAGCCCTGCAAATCAACGGCCAGAGCGTGCGCCTGGACCAGTTCAAGGGAAAGGCGCTGCTCATCGTCAACACCGCCAGCGCCTGCGGCTTCACGCCGCAGTTTGCCGGTCTGGAGGCGCTGCACCAGCAGTACGGCAGCCAGGGCTTGGTGGTGCTGGGCTTTCCGTGCAACCAGTTTGGCGCGCAAGACAAGGGCAGCAACGACGAGATAGCCGAGTTTTGCCAGCTCAACTACGGTGTGAGTTTTCCGATGATGGCCAAGGTCGAGGTCAATGGCGCAGGTGCGCACCCGCTGTACCAGTGGCTGTGCAAAGAGGCGCCTGGCCTGCTGGGCACCCAGGGCATCAAATGGAATTTCACCAAATTCCTGGTCGCCAAAGACGGCGCTGTGCTCAAGCGCTATGCGCCTACCGACACGCCCCAGAGTCTGGCAAAAGACATTGAAGCAGCCCTGACATAACATGCTTGTTTCACACAACGACCAAAGAGCACCAAGTGGCAGATCTTCATATCGTCCGTGAACACGCCATGGGCATGGCTGCGGCGCGTCAATTGGCCTTGGAGTGGGCGCAGGAAATGGAGAGTGATTTCCGCATGCGCTGCACTTACCAGGAAGGGCCGCAGCAAGACCTGGTGACATTTGAAGGCACAGGCGCCAAGGGCACGCTTGAAGTGAACGCCACAAGCTTTGACCTCAAGGTCAAGCTGGGTTTCATGCTGGGCAACTTCAAAGACAAAATTGAAGCTGTCATTCGCAAAAAACTGGATGCTTGCGGCTGAGCCGGCTTGACCCAGGTTTAAACATAAAAGTAACTCTCACCCCTTTTCAGACCCTCACCAGGGTTCAAACACCATGGCCCTGACGATCAACCACCTGTCCATCCGCACCCTTGACATGGAAAGCACGCGCCGCTTTTATGTGGACCTGCTCGGCCTGAGCGTCGGGCCGCGCCCGGCTTTTCCTTTTCCCGGCCTCTGGCTTTACCGTGGCGACCATGCCGACGTCGCCAACGCCGTGGTGCATGTGATCGGCATGGACCCGAACGACCCGGAAGGCCTGAAAAAATACCTGGGTGATCGCGACGTTTCCGCGCTCACGGGCAGTGGTGCGGTGGACCACATTGCATTTCTGGCCGACGATCTGGCCGGCATGCTGGCCAACCTGCAGGCCCGGGGCGTTACGCCGCGCCAGCGTACTGTGCCATCTATCGGCTTGCATCAGCTTTTTCTGGATGACCCGAACGGCGTGGTGGTCGAGCTCAATTACCCGGCTGCCGAAAAGCAGGCGCTCGACGCAGCAGCCTGAATGGCGCGCATTGTTGTCATCGGCGGTTCGCTGGGCGGCTTGCTGGCTGCCAATGTTCTGCACCGGCAGGGCCACGAAGTCTGTGTGCTTGAAAAAGTCCGCGGCTCCATGGACGGGCGGGGTGCCGGCATCGTCACGCACGACGCGCTGTTTTCGGCTTTGGGGCAGGCCGGTCTTCAGGTCGACGAAACTCTGGGCGTTCAGGTGCGCCAGCGCGTGGCGCTGGACGCGCAGGGCCGCACCGAGGTGTGCATTGACATGCCGCAGGTGCTGACCTCCTGGAGCCGCCTTTATGACTTGCTGCACCAGCTTTTGCCGCCATCGCTTTATGTGCAGGGCGTCACGGTGCAAAAAATCGAGCAGCAAAGCAATGCTGCGGTGGTGCACGGCCTGGGCCCGCAAGGGCCGCAAACCTGGTCGGCGGAGCTGGTGGTGGCCAGCGACGGTATCCGTTCGGTGGTGCGCCAGCAATATGCGCCGCTGGTGCAGCCGTGCTACGCCGGTTATGTGGCCTGGCGCGGCGTATGCGACGAAGCGGTGTTGTCCGATCGCACGCTGCAAACAGTTTTTGAGACCTTCGGCTTTGGTTTGCCTTTGGGTGAGCAACTCATCGGCTACCCGGTTGCCGGCCCCGGCAATGACGTTCGTGTCGGGCACCGCGCCTACAACTTTGTCTGGTACCGGCCGGCACCTGCGCCGGTGTTGGCGCGCTTGCTCACCGATGCAGACGGCGTGAGTCATCAGGGCGGTATTTCACCGAACAAGGTGGACTGGCGCCAGGTCGCCGACATGCGCCAGGCAGCGCGCACCCTGCTGGCGCCGCAATTTGCCGAGATGATCGAGAAAACCGCGCAGCCTTTTTTGCAGCCCATTTACGACCTGTCCTCAGAGCGCGTGGCCTTTGGCCGGGTGGCTTTGATGGGAGACGCTTCTTTTGTGGCCCGCCCGCACATCGGCATGGGCGTGACCAAAGCGGCGCAGGATGCTGTGGCGCTGGCAGACGCTATAGAGCAGCACGGGGCGACGCCGCAGGCATTGCAGGCCTACGAAGAGCGCCGTGTGCCTGAATGCGAAGCCGCAGTCGCCAGAGCCCGCTGGCTGGGCGCTTACATGCAGTCGCAAGCCCAGTCGGCCAGCGCCCAGGCCAGCTCACGCAGCGCCCACGAGGTGGTGTCAGAAACTGCCATCGACATGGACCGCTATGGCCACCAGAGCTCTTTCCCGGGAGCAGCAGCGGTGCGACTGCGCCCGAAACAGCCTGGCCAGAGTCTCAGCCCTTGATGCCCGCAGCCTGACGCAACATGGCGGCCTTGTCGGTGCGCTCCCAGCTGAACTCTGGCTCATCGCGGCCGAAGTGGCCGTAGGCAGCGGTCTTTTCATAGATCGGGCGCAGCAGGTCCAGCATCTGGATGATGCCTTTGGGGCGCAGGTCAAAGTGCTCGTTGACCAGCGCGGCGATCTGCTCGTCAGGAATCACGCCCGTGCCTTCGGTGTAGATGGTCACGTTCATGGGCTTGGCCACGCCAATCGCGTAAGCCACCTGGATCTGGCATTGTTTGGCTAAACCAGCGGCAACGATGTTCTTGGCCACATAACGCGCAGCGTAAGCGGCAGAGCGGTCCACCTTGGTGGGGTCCTTGCCCGAAAATGCGCCGCCGCCGTGCGGGCAGGCGCCGCCGTAGGTGTCCACAATGATCTTGCGACCGGTCAGGCCGCAGTCGCCCTGCGGGCCCCCGGTGACAAAGCGGCCGGTCGGGTTGACCAGGTACTTGGTGTCCTTGAGCCACTCTTTAGGCAGCACGGGCTTGATGATCTCTTCAATCACCGCTTCGATGAAGGCCGGCTTCATCTTGCTGCCGTCACTCATTTCGGGGCTGTGCTGGCTGGACAGCACCACGGTGTCGATGCTGTGAGGTTTGCCGTCGACATAGCGCATGGTCACCTGGCTTTTGGCGTCCGGGCGCAGGAAAGGCAGGCGGCCGTCCTTGCGCAATTGCGCCTGGCGCTCGACCAGACGGTGTGCGTAGTAAATCGGCGCGGGCATGAGCTCGGTGGTCTCGCTGCAGGCGTAGCCGAACATCAGGCCCTGGTCACCGGCGCCCGTGTTCAGGTGGTCGTCAGACGCATGGTCCACGCCCTGGGCGATATCGTTGCTTTGCTTGTCATAAGCCACCAGCACCGCGCAGCCCTTGTAGTCAATGCCGTACTCGGTGTTGTCGTAGCCAATGCGTTTGATGGTGTCGCGCGCCACCTGGATGTAGTCCACATGCGCGTTGGTGGTGATCTCGCCGGCCAGCACCACCAGACCGGTGTTGCACAGGGTCTCCGCGGCCACGCGGGACTTGGGGTCCTGCTTGAAGATCGCGTCGAGGATCGCGTCAGAAATCTGGTCGGCGACCTTGTCAGGGTGGCCTTCGGATACGGACTCGGATGTGAAAAGAAAATCGTTCGCCATGCTGTTGCACTCCATCAGGTTAGTCGGCGCGTTGCCGGCTTGGGGATGCCTCGGCGAACGCTTTAGCAGAGTTGTTTAACGTCGCCCTGCAAGTTGTTCTGTAACTCGGCGACAAGTCAATTATAAGCCGGGCGCGGCAGTTTCGGCCACTTAAACTAAGCCACTTCCCGAAGAAGGCCGACGTGTGCCCCGGGCAGATGCCTGTAACCCGCTTGCCGACCACCATTGCCTGATGCTTTTGCTGTTTCGATTTTTCTCATTCTGGCCCTTGCGCGCATTGCATGCGCTGGGCGCAGCCTTGGGCTGGACGGTCTGGGCGCTCAGCCCGCGTTACCGTGCCACTTTCCGATCTAACGTGGCTCAGGCCGGGGTCAATTTCGAGCAGGCCCGCCCGGCCATTGCCGAGGCCGGTCGTTTTGTCGCTGAGCTGCCCAAACTCTGGATGCGCCCCCACGGCCAGTCCTGTCTGGGCAATGTCAAGGTCACAGGACAGGCCCATGTGGAGGCGGCATTTTCTGCTGGGCGCGGGGTGATTTTTTTCGGGCCGCATGCCGGCAGTTTTGAGTTGGCGCCACAGGTGCTGGCGGAGCTTTATGGCCCGGTGACCGCTATTTACCGGCCTGCGCGCAAGCCCTGGCTGGCACGGCTGACACAGCTGAGTCGACAGCGCCCCGGCATGGTGGCGATTCCGGCCAGCTTGAGCGGCATCCGGCAAATGCACAAAGCGCTCAAAGCCAATGCCGCTGTGGCGCTTTTGACCGATCAGGTGCCGCCGGAGGGGCTGGGTGTCTGGGCGCCATTTTTCGGTAAGTCCGCCTACACCATGACGTTGGCTGCGCGTTTGGCGCTGCAAAGCGGTGCCGCCTTGTTGCCGGTGCGTTTGTTGCGCTTGCCACGCGGCGCAGGCTATGACATGGAGATTTTGCCGCCGCTGACCGGCTTGTACACCACCCCGCCGCCCGACTTGTTGCAGGCTGTGACCCTGGTCAACCAGTGCATCGAGTCACTGATACTGAGCCAGCCCGGGCACTACCTGTGGGCCTATGCGCGCTACAAAAAACCAAGGGGTGCGCCGGCGGCCACGGCCGATTCAGCTGCTGACAACGGCAAGGAGTCGTCTTGAGCATGGGGCCGCTAGAGCTCTTGGGCCGTCTGGGCACGCAGGCCGGCATTGTGTTGATGCGGCTGTTGGCGCCCTTGCCGCTGCCTTGGGTACGCTTTCTCGGCGTGTGCCTGGGCTATGTTCTTTACGCTGTGGTGCTGCCGCGCCGGCGTGTGGTGCACACCAATCTCGCGCTTTGTTTTCCGGCGCTCAGTGCGGCTGAGCGCAGGGCGCTGGCGCGCCAGACCTTTGTCTATTTTGCCCAGACCTGGCTGGACCGCAGCTGGCTCTGGCACGGACCGCGCGCCGTGCTGATGCAGCGCCTGCGCTTGTGCGGGGCGGTGCATGAGCTGGACGGCCTGGCGCCCACCATTGTGTTTTGCCCGCATTTTTATGGCTTGGATGCCGGCGTGACGGCGGTCAACATTCATGTAGATCGGGACCTGACCACGATTTACTCGCGCCAGAGCAACGCGCTCTTGGACAGCTGGATCAAAGCGGGTCGACAGCGTTTCGGGCGCTTGCGTTTGTTTTTGCGCAGCGAGGGCGTCAAAACCCACGTCAATGCGCTGCGGGCTGGCGAGCTGCTGTACTTGCTGCCCGACATGGATTTCGGCAGGGACAACACGGTGTTTGTGCCGTTTTTTGGCGTGCAGACCGCAACGTTGCCCTCGATTCCCCGCTTCGCCCGCTTGGGCCCCGCCAAAGTGGTGCCGGTGGTGCCCAGGCTGACTGCCGATGGCTACCAAGTCGAGGTGATGCCCGCCTGGGAAAACTATCCGACCGACGATCTGTTGGCCGACACGGCCTTGGTCAACGCGTATTTAGAGCGCTTTATTCAGACCATGCCGGCGCAATACTACTGGGTGCACAAGCGCTTCAAGACCCGCCCCGAGGGCGAGCCTGCGGTCTATTGAGCCACGGCGTCCTTGGAACTTCAGCCCAGAAAAGCCGCCAGCCGCGCCTGTACCACCGCCGGCTGTTCATGCACGATCCAGTGTGTCGCGCCTTCAATGCGCTCCAGCCTTAGTTGCGGCACAAAAGCCGCCAGGCCGTCAAGCAATTCAGGCAGCAAAGCGGTGTCGCCCGTGCCCCACAGCACCAGCGTGGGCAGCGTGACTTGCAGCATGCCCGGCGGCAGCGTGACGGCGGCCGCTGCCGGGTCGCCCGGGCGCGGTGGGCACAGTGGAGAGGCACGGTAATAGTTCAGTGGCCCTAAAAGACCGGCTCCCCAAACGGCACGGTATTGCTGCTTGAGCGACTCTGTCAACCAGGCGCGGGGGCCGCTCACCGCGCCCATGCCTGTGAACAGCGCCCACAGCCGGCGGTAGTCGTCCTCGGCCAGCAGGGCCTCGGCGTCGGTGCGGACCAAAAAGTTCATGTAAGCGCTGGCCGCCTGCTGCGCCGGCGAATGCTGCAAAGCCTTTAAAAAAGTTGCCGGATGCGGAGAGTTGATGATCGCCAGCTTGGCCATCAAGCCGGGGTTGGCGGCGGCCAGGTTCCAGGCAACCGCGCCACCCCAATCGTGCGCCACCAGGCAGGCCACTTGCCCGCCATCACCGCCAACATCAGCAATCAGCGCTGCAATGTCCTGCATCAGGTGTTTGGCCCGGTAGGCGGCCACTTCGGCGGGAGCGCTGGAGCCGGCGTAGCCGCGCAGGTTGGGCGCCACGCAGTGGTAGCCGCCGTGCTCGGGCCTGGAAAAATGCAGCAGCATGGCATCCCAGACAAAAGCCGCTTCAGGAAAACCGTGCAAAAACATCAGCACCGGCCGGCCCGCCGTGCCCGCACTGCGGCAAGACAGGGTGATGCCGTGGGGCAACAGGTGGTCACGGGTTTGGATCATGGGCATGCCTGGTTAAGAAAGCACCCGACCCGGCCCCAGACCTCAGGCTTGAGGGTCTGCGGCCTCAGACTGCGAAGTCGCTAGGGCTGGCTGGGCGGTCGGCGGCATAGCGGCCTCCAGACCTTCAGGATGGGCCCAGTGCCACAGGTGTTTGGCGACTTCATCGACGCCTTTGCGCTTGAGTGCAGAAAAGAGTTTGACATCGCCGCCGCCGGCTTGCAGTCGCACAATCGACAACACCTTGGCCGCTTCGGTTTTGTTGAGCTTGTCGGACTTGGTCAGCAAGACCAGAAACTTCAGGCCTTCAACCACGCGCGGGCGTACCACGTCGAGCAAAATTTCATCGAGCTCGGTCAGGCCCAGCCGCGGGTCGCACAGCAGCACGATACCGGTCAGGTTGCGGCGGGTTTGCAGGTAATTGGCCATCACCTGTTGCCAGCGGTATTTGGCGGCCTTGGGTACAGCCGCATAGCCGTAACCGGGCAAATCGGCCAGCACAGCGTCGGTGATGCCCTGCTTGCCCAGTGAAAACAAGTTGATGCTCTGCGTGCGCCCCGGTGTTTTGGAGGCAAACGCCAGCCGGTGCTGCTGCGTCAGGGTGTTGATGCAGGTGGACTTACCGGCATTGGAGCGGCCGACAAAAGCGATTTCAGGGACATCGAGCGCCGGCAGGTGGTGCAACTCGGGCGCGGTGGTCAGAAACTTGGCCGTGTGCAGCCAACCCATGGCGATCTTGTCCATGTCAGGGGGCAAAACCGCGGGGGAGGAGGTGATGGCGGGGGCGGTCATAAGCGGAATCTCGGTGAAGGGCGCAAGCCTGAAGCAAGGCCCAAAGGCCGCGTAGCCCCTGAATCCAGACCGATTGCGGACTTCAGTCCGAACCAGCAGGGCCAAGCCATTGTAAAATCAGATGTTGATGGTTTCTTACGCACCCTAATTTAA
>JAIPDA010000014.1 GCA_021737905.1 Rhodoferax sp. | reverse complement strand
CCGCTGTCGATTGAGCGCGGTATCGAGGTGGGTCACGTTTTTTACCTGGGCACCAAATACAGCCAGGCCATGAACGCCACTTTTCTGGGCGAAAACGGCAAGCCGCAGTTCATGGAGATGGGCTGCTACGGCATTGGCATCACGCGCCTGCCGGCTGCCGCCATCGAGCAAAATCATGACGAGCGCGGGATCATCTGGCCGGACGCCATCGCGCCTTTCACCATGGTGATCTGCCCGATCAGCCCGGACCGTTTCCCCGAAGTTCAAAGCGCCGCAATGACTCTCTATGAAGCCTTGATGGCTGCCGGTGTGGACGTCATTCTGGACGACCGTGGCGAGCGCCCCGGCGCCATGTTCGCCGACTGGGAGCTCATTGGCGTGCCGCACCGCGTCACCATCGGCGACCGCGGCCTGAAAGAAGGGCATGTGGAGTACCAGCACCGCCGCGATGCCGCGTCCACCCAGGTGCCGGTGGCAGACATTGCCAGCTTTCTCAAAACTAAATTGAGCTGAGAGTCCTTGCCGCGGACTTCAAGGCTTGGGCTGCTGCGCCTGGCCTTGCAACTCGGCATGGTGCGTTGCCCCCATGAAGCCACGCTCCCGGGCAAACCAAGCCAGCACAGGCACGGTGCCGGGCAACACCGGTTGCACCTTCACAGGCAGTGTTTGCCATGCAAAGGCCTGTCCTTCTCGCATGGTCAATTCGCCGGTCCAATCAAAGACCTTGCAAAAATTTAAACGCACGAGGGCGTGCGGATAGTCAACGAGTTCAACACGCCATGCGTGCACAGCACCAATGTTGATACCGATTTCTTCCAGCAGTTCGCGGCGCAAGGCTGCTTCAACCGTCTCACCAGCTTCGAGTTTGCCGCCCGGAAACTCCCAGTAGCCCTCATAGACCTTGCCGAGGGGACGCGATGTGAGAAGAAATTCGCCATTGCTGCGCAACAAAACCCCGACGGCGACATCCACCACCTGACGGCCAGCGCCGCCCTCGCGTGGGCTGTCGGCGTCAGCCACCAGCACAGTCATGCCTTGGTGTGCTGGCCGGCGTAGTCGCGGGCAAATTGAAAGGCCACACGGCCACTGCGCGAGCCACGCTCCAGCGCCCACACCATGGATGCGGGCTTAGCGGCCTCAATGTCCGCCGGGCTGACGCCAAAGGAAGACAACCACTGCGCCACGATGCTCAGGTACTCGTCCTGACTGAAAGGGTAAAAACTCACCCACAAACCAAAGCGCTCGGAGAGGGAAATTTTTTCTTCGACCACTTCACCGGGATGCACTTCACCGTCGTCGGTGTGCGTGTACGTGAGGTTTTCGGCCATGTACTCTGGCAGCAAATGGCGGCGGTTGCTGGTGGCGTAGATCAGCACATTGGGCGTCGCGGCGGCAATCGAGCCGTCCAAAATCGACTTGAGCGCTTTGTAGCCCGACTCGCCTTCTTCAAAGCTGAGGTCATCGCAATAGATGATGAATTTCTCAGCCCGGTCAAAAACCAACTCAACGATGTCGGGTAAATCAGTGAGGTCGGCTTTGTCGACTTCAATCAGCCGCAAGCCCCGTGCTGCGTAGGCGTTCAAGCAAGCTTTGATAAGCGACGACTTGCCTGTACCACGCGAGCCGGTCAGCAAGACGTTGTTGGCCGGCACGCCGCTGACAAACTGCTCCGTGTTGCGCCGGATCTTGTCTTTTTGTTCGTTGATTTCTTTCAGGTCGTCCAGACCCATAGTGCCCAAATGCATGACAGGCTCCAGGCTGCCGTGCCCTGAGCTGCGTTTGCGATAGCGAAAAGCCACCGAGGCTTGCCAGTCGGGCGCACTCAAAGGCTGCGGCAACACAGATTCGATGCGCGTGATCAGGGTTTCGACACGCGCTATCAGACGTTCAAACGACTCATTCATGGGTTTAACTTCTGTAGTCAGCGTTGATCTTGACGTAGTCATACGACAGGTCGCAAGTCCAGACGGTATCGACCGCATCGCCACGGCCCAGCCGAACATGCACCAGAATTTCGCTTTGCTTCATCACGCGCTGTCCATCCGCTTCCACATACGCGGGATGACGCCCACCGTGTTGCGCCACCAGCACATCATCTAGGTACAAGTCGATCAGCGTCTGATCCAGATCGTCAATACCTGCATAGCCGACAGCGGCCAGGATGCGGCCCAGATTGGGGTCGCTGGCAAAAAAAGCAGTTTTGACCAGCGGTGAATGCGCAATGGCATAAGCCACCTGGCGGCACTCCTGTCCGGTGCGTCCGCCCTCAACGCGAATGGTGATGAATTTGGTTGCACCCTCACCGTCGCGCACGATGGCTTGCGCCAACTTTTGTGCGATCTCCAGCATGGCCGCCTTGAGGGCGCGGCCATCAGCGCTATCAAGGGACTCAATCGGTGAATGCCGGGCCTGGTGCGTGGCTACGATAACGAAGGAATCATTGGTCGAAGTGTCACCATCTACGGTGACGCGGTTGAAAGAACCTTCGGCCAGCTCACGGGCCAGTTGTGCCATCAGCGCCTGCGAGACACAAGCGTCGGTGGCCATGAAGCCGAGCATGGTTGCCATGTTCGGGCAGATCATGCCGGCGCCTTTGCTGATACCGGTGATAGTGACACTGGCACCGCCCAGCGTGATGCGCTTGGAAAAAGCTTTGGCTACCGTATCGGTCGTCATGATGGCCTCGGCGGCGCGGGCCCAGTTGTCCTGCTTAGCATCGGCCAGGGCAGCGGGCAGACCGGCGGCAATGCGATCATGCGGCAAAGGCTCCATGATCACGCCGGTAGAAAAAGGCAATATCTGCTCTGGCGATACATTGAGCTGCTGGGCCAGCGCTATGCAGCTGGCGCGCGCGCGCATCAGACCATCCGCACCCGTGCCGGCATTGGCGTTGCCGGTGTTGATGAGCATGGCGCGTATGCCCTGCGTGAGACCGCCATGCAAGCCCAGGTGTTCGCGGCAAATTTGTACAGGGGCTGCACAAAAACGATTTTGCGTGAAAACGCCACCCACCACGCTGCCTTCGTCGAGCAACAGCACTGACAAATCCTTGCGGCCGGCCTTGCGAATTCCCGCCTCGGCAATACCCCAGCGCACACCCGGCACGGGAAAAAGTTCAGCTGCAGGCGTGGCAACCAGGTTCACGGGCATCGACTTCTCCATCCATCAAGGTTATTGCATGCTCTCGAGCACGACATCGGAGCAGTTGCATTTAAGCAAAAGATCAAGCGGTCTCAGTTCAATTTACCGTGGCATGCTTTGAATTTTTTCCCAGAGCCGCATGGGCAGGGATCGTTGCGGCCAACGCGTGCAAATCGCTCAGCTGCCAGGGCTTGCCCTTGAGCGTCAAGGCCGGAAATGACTTGCACTTCACCGGTTTCAGTCGGCGCGGTGTAGGTCACGTTGGCAATTTTTTCAGCACGCGCCTCCATCTCTTCGGCCGCCCGTTCCAGCTGCTCACTGGACTGTACCTTGATCGTCATCAAGGTCTTGGTGACTTCGTTTTTGACACTGTCGAGCAACTGTCCGAACAGTTCAAAGGCTTCGCGCTTGTATTCCTGCTTGGGTTGCTTTTGGGCATAACCGCGCAAATGAATGCCCTGGCGCAGATAGTCGAGCGAGCTCAAATGATCACGCCAGTGCGTGTCTATGCTTTGCAGCAGCACCATGCGCTCGAATTGCACGAAGCTCTCTTCACCCACACTCTCAACCTTGGCGCTGAAAGCCGCATTGGCCGCTGCCAACACTTTTTCCAGGATATCGTCATCGGTGATCGCTGTGGCTGCTGCCACTTCTTCGCGCAGCGGCACCTCGAGTTGCCACTCATCGCGCAGCACGGTCTCCAACGCAGCAATGTCCCACTGCTCCTCGACGCTTTCCATCGGTACATACTGACGTGTCAGATCGGCAAAACAACCTTCGCGCAGCGAAGCAATCTGCCCTTGCAGACTTTTTGCGTCCATGATGTCATTGCGCTGCTGGTAAATCACCTTGCGCTGGTCGTTAGAAACGTCGTCGTACTCCAGCAATTGCTTGCGTACATCAAAGTTGCGGGCCTCGACCTTGCGCTGTGCCGACTCAATGCTGCGCGTGACGATACCCGCTTCAATGGCCTCACCGTCCGGCATTTTCAGACGCTCCATGATGGACTTGACGCGGTCACCCGCGAAGATTCGCATCAGAGGATCATCCAGACTCAGGTAAAACCGCGATGAGCCGGGGTCACCCTGACGGCCCGAGCGTCCGCGCAACTGGTTGTCAATGCGGCGCGATTCATGGCGCTCTGTTGCAATGATGCGCAAGCCACCGAGTGCTTTGACTTTTTCATGGTCGGCCTGCCATTGGACGCGCAGCCTGTTAATTTCTGTTTCTTTAGCGCCGGTGTCCAGCGCCTCATTGGCTTCCACAGCCTCGATGAGTTTCTCGACATTGCCGCCCAGCACGATGTCAGTACCACGACCAGCCATGTTGGTGGCAATCGTGATCATGCCGGGACGTCCGGCCTGCGCCACGATGTCGGCCTCACGCGCGTGCTGCTTGGCATTGAGCACCTGGTGCGGTAGTTTTTCTTTTTCCAGAAGCTGGTCGATGATCTCGGAGTTTTCAATCGAGGTGGTACCCACCAGCACGGGCTGGCCGCGCTCGTAGCAATCACGAATGTCTTTGATCGCCGCCTCGTATTTTTCGCGGGTTGTCTTGTAAACACGGTCCAGCTGGTCTTCGCGCTGGCTGCGGCGGTTCGGCGGGATCACGGTGGTCTCGAGTCCGTAGATTTCCTGGAACTCATAGGCCTCGGTATCGGCCGTACCGGTCATGCCGGCCAGTTTGCCGTAGAGACGGAAGTAGTTCTGAAAGGTAATCGATGCCATGGTCTGGTTCTCGGCCTGAATGGCCACACCTTCTTTGGCTTCGACCGCCTGGTGCAGGCCTTCGCTCCAGCGGCGCCCGGACATCAGTCGTCCGGTGAACTCATCAACAATAACGACCTCACCTTCTTGCACCACGTAGTGCTGGTCGCGGTGGTAAATATGGTTTGCGCGCAGTGCAGCGTACAGGTGATGCACCAGCGTGATATTGGCCGGGTCATACAGCGTAGCCCCTTCAGGAATCAAACCCATGCCAAAGAGAATGCGCTCAGCGTTTTCATGCCCCTGCTCAGTCAGGAACACCTGGTGCGTTTTTTCGTCGATGGTGAAGTCGCCCGGCGTGATGATGCCTTCCCCGGTGCGGGGATCGGCTTCACCCTCTTGACGCGTCATCTGCGGCACAACCTGGTTCATCGCCAGGTACATGGCCGTGTGGTCTTCAGCCTGGCCGCTGATGATCAGCGGTGTACGGGCCTCGTCGATCAGGATGGAGTCGACCTCGTCAACGATAGCAAAGTTCAAACCACGCTGCACGCGGTCTGACACTTCGTAGACCATGTTGTCGCGCAGGTAATCAAAACCGTATTCGTTGTTGGTTCCGTAGGTAATGTCAGAGCCATAAGCCGCCTGCTTTTCTTCGCGGCTCATTTGCGGCAGATTAATGCCGACGCTCAGGCCCAGAAAGTTGTAGAGCTTGCCCATCCAGCGTGCATCTCGGCTGGCCAGGTAATCATTGACCGTGACCACGTGTACGCCCTTGCCCGACAGGGCATTGAGATACACCGGCAAGGTGGCCGTGAGAGTTTTGCCCTCACCGGTTCCCATCTCTGAAATTTTGCCGTTGTGCAAAGCCATGCCGCCCAGCAGCTGAACATCAAAATGACGCATTTTCATCACGCGCTTGCTGCCTTCTCGCACCACCGCAAAGGCCTCTGCGAGTAAATCGTCCAAGCTCTCGCCGGCGCTCACTCTGTCCTTGAAGTTCTGTGTTTTTTCGCGAAGTTGCTCGTCGCTGAGCTGCTCAAACTGCCCCTCCAGGGCATTGATGCGCTCAATCGTTTTGCGGTAAGTTTTCAGCAGCCTGTCATTGCGGCTGCCGAACAGCATGGTGAGTGGATTAAAAGCCATAGATACGTGGGCCCCGCCAACGCCATGCGCTTAAGCTGAGGGCCAAACCTTTATTGAGAGCAACTATTGAGCCTGCGCAGTACACCGTTGCGCTGCGCTAAAACCCTTCATTTTACCTTTGCCGGCCGGCCGGGGCCGCAGTTAACCTGAACGCCAGCCACGATAATCAGGACGAACCCGCTTCAAGCAGCCTTTTATCCCATGTTTTAACGCCCATCCCGCTGTGAACGAACCCCACCGGCCGCACCAAGCTGTCAGCTTCAGTCAAGCCATCGACAATTCACCCACCCTGGCCAAACTGGCCATGATGGCGCGGCAGTCCGCTGACATGCTTAAAAGTGTGGAACGCTTGCTGCCGCCATCGCTGCGCGCCAGCGTCCAGGCCGGGCCCATTGAAGGTGACAACTGGTGTCTGCTGGTGACAGGCAGCGCGGCCGCAGCCAAAGTCAGGCAACTGGTGCCGGCACTGCAGGCTCAACTCAAGGCTGACGGCCTGGCAATCCAGACAATTCGCCTGAAGGTTTTGCTTAGCAAGTCCACTTTGGCCGGATAACGCCAGGATCGTCGCGCATTGCAGCCAAGACGGAAAGAAAAAAAGCCTGAACTGCTCAGGCTTTTACTGGAAGGGGGCTGACGGTGTATTCAGTTAGCTTCGATTTTTAGCGGTTTGATGATGTCGCTCCAGCGGTTGTACTCTGTCTTCACGTAGTCGGTGAACTGAGCGGGCGTGCTGGGCGCGTAGACGTCCAGGCTCTGTCCATTGGCGCGTTTTTTGAACTCTGGGTCCTCCAGAACCTTGTTAATTTCCTGGTTGAGGAAATTGACGACCGCCACCGGAGTGCCTTGAGGCGCAAAGATGCCGGTCCAGCCATCCACGCTCACATCAAGCAGGCTGGTGATACCTGTTTCACGCAAAGTCGGAATTTCGGGCGCCAGTTCGGAGCGCTTGGCGGCAGAGATGGCCAGCGCTTTAAGTTTGCCGGCTTTGACATGGCTGTAGGACGATGTCATGCCATCGAACATCAACGGAATGGTGCCCCCGATCAGGTCGGTCATGGCCTGGGCGCTGCCTTTGTAGGGCACATGCTGTATGTCAGTGTTGGTGGATTTTTTAAACACCTCCATGGTCAACATGGACAAGGTGCCGGCACCCACAGAAGCGTAATTGAGTTTGCCCGGATTATTTTTAGCATAGGCCATTAACTCGGGGACGGTATTGACCGGGAAGTTGGTGGGGACCACCAAAATCATGCCTGTGTAGCCGATGCGGGCCACTGGTATGAAATCTTTGAGCGCGTCGTAGGGCAATTTTTTGTTAATGTGCGGGCTGATCACGATGGGCGATAGTGAAGTGATCATTAGGGTGTAGCCGTCGGGCGCAGCCTTAGCGACAAATTCGGCCCCCACAGCCCCGGCTGCGCCGCCCTTGTTTTCGACGATTACCGGTTGACCCAGTCGCTGGGACAGTTTGTCACTGAGGGCACGTGCGGCCACATCGCTGGCGTTGCCTGGTGGGAAGGGCACCACGATGCGCACAACTTTGTTGGGAAAGGCTTGGGCCCAGGCAGACCCTCCGGGAGGGCTCAGGGCGCACATTGCTAGGAACAGGCCTGGGATCAACCACCGGCGAGACGAGTTGGCATTTGGCATAGGGACCTTTCTGTTAAGGGATCAAAAAGTTATAACATTATGATAAACTAAATAAATCATGTTGAATAGTCTCCGAATCCTGGCCATCGAACAGTACGGTGCAGGGCCATTTGGCACCCAGTTCCTGGCTGACATGGGCGCAGAAGTCATCAAAGTGGAAACTCGCTCGCAAGGCGGAGATGTCGGGCGCACCGTCGGTCCCGCGTGGCTAGTCGACGGCGACCCGAGCACACGCAGCGTTTTTTTTCAAGGTCTGAACCGTGGCAAAAAAAGCATTACTCTGGACCTGAGCCGGCCAGAGGGCCAACAGGTGCTGCTGAAAATTCTGACTGGTTGTGATGCGGTTATGAGCAATCTGCGCGGCGATGTGCCCGGCAAACTGGGTCTGACATATGACGCGCTCAAAGACAATTTCCCCAAAATAGTTTGTGCCCATCTCACCGGCTATGGCCGGGAGGGTGAGCGCGCCCATTGGCCAGGCTATGACTTTTTAATGCAGGCCGAAGCAGGCTATTTCGACCTCACCGGAGAGCCTGGCAGTGCGCCGGCGCGTGCCGGCCTGTCTTTGGTTGACCTGATGACCGGTTCGGTGTTGAGCATGGCCTTGTTGGCTGCCGTGATGTCGGCGCGAGAAAACGGGCGCGGGCGCGATGTGGATGTGAGCTTGTTTGATCTGGCGCTCTACAACCTGAACTATGTCGGTCACTGGTATTTGAACAATCAAATTGAAACGACGCGTTTAGCGCGATCGGCCCATGCCTCGCTCACCCCCTGTCAGCTTTACCGGACAGGGGACGGGTGGATTTACCTCATGTGCAACAAGGAAAAGTTCTGGCGTGTGCTGTGCCAAAAAATTGACCGCAGCCCGTGGATAGACGATGCGCGCTTTCTGACCTTCAAAGAACGCCTAGCCCATCGCGAGTTGTTGACCACCCTGATCGATGAGGCCTTGTCCACACACAGCACGGCCGACTGGATGGCTTTGTTCCAGGGTCATGTGCCGGCCGCACCCATCCTGGATGTGAAGCAGGCCCTAGACAACCCCTGGGTACGCGAAAACGACCGCTTGGAATTGCAAACCCTGCCCGGGGGGCGGGCGTTTCACTACATCACGCCGCCCATTCGCTACACCGACCGGGTCCCGCCGGGCTTGGCCCCAGCACTGGGCCAGCACACCGACGAAGTGTTAACTCGGGCCGGTTTGAGCGCTCCGGAGATTGCTCAACTCCGGGCGCAAGGTGTCATCTGACGCGAAACCGTCGCCGTGATGACCAAATACCAACAACTGGCACAGGACCTGAAAACCTCAATCGCCGATGGGCGCTGGGGGGTGGGCCAATTGCTGCCCACCGAATCACAATTGTGTTTGCACTACGGGGTGAGCCGTATCACGGTGCGAGCCGCAATTTCCGCGCTGAGTTCGCTGGGCCTGGTCAGCAAACGACCGGGCGTCGGGACCCGGGTGGTGCGACCCGCCTCACACCAGCGTTTTGTGCACACCTCCGATTCGATCGAGTCGGTACTGCAATTCACTGAAGCCACTCGATTCGAATTGCTAGAAAAAGGCCTGGTGCCGGGTGTCGATCCCTCTCTGGTGCGGCCAGATTGCCCATCGGGTCAGCCACGCTTCTGGTTTCGAGGGCTGCGCTGCGGAGTGCAATCGCCTTTGTGTGTGGCCGATTTTTATGTATCCCCACTGCATGCCAGCTTGGCTGAGGTTTTGCCTGGCCACCAAGGCTCGATCGTGATGTTGATGCAAAAATTGTTCAATGTTGAGTTGAAAGAAATTGAACAAAACATCGAAGCCTGTGCAATCAGTGCATCACAAGCCAAGATGCTGCAGGTGAGAGCTGGTACCCCTGCGCTCGTGACCCGACGTTGGCATCGCGACGCCCTGGGCCACAACCTGATCGCCTCCATCAGCACCTACCCCAGCGACCGCTACAGCTACAGCATTTTGTTGCGTAAAAACCTTCCCTCCGAACAGGACACCCCCGCATCATGAGCTTGCTTCACGCCTGTACTTTTTTATTCACACCCGGACACGCCCCGCAGCGCTTCGAAAAAGGGCTGCGCAGCCGTGCCGATGGCATGGTGCTCGACCTCGAAGACGCCGTTGCCATGCAAGACAAAGACCTGGCGCGACAGCAGGTGTTCGATTGGCTGGCCACCCCCATGCACACGCGCTCGGGCGACAACCGGGCGATGGTGGCGGTGCGTCTAAACCCGATGGGGTCGGCTTTTTTTCCAGCCGATGAAGCGGCTTTGCTCGATGCTCTGCGCAGCGGACACGGGCCCGAGGGCGTGATAATTCCAAAAGTCGAGTCGGCGTCCGATTTGGCCGAGATGCTGGAAGGATGGAGCGCGCGCTGTGATCGCCTGCCCTGGGTGATGGCATTGATTGAAACGGCCCGCGGTCTGGAGCATGTGGCGGCTATTGCGCAGGCTCATTCCAGCGTGGTGGCCCTGGGCTTTGGCGCCGCGGATTTGGCCGCCGACCTGGGCTGTGAGATGAGTTGGGAGCCCATGCTCTATGCCCGCTCTCGCATGGTGCAGGCTGCAGCGTTGGCGCGCTTGGCTTTGTTTGATGTGCCATTTCTTGACATCCGCAACCCCGAGGGCCTAGCCGCTGAAACCCGGCGCGTTCAGGCCCTGGGCTTCACCGGAAAATTAGCCATTCACCCCGACCAAGTGCCAGTGATTGTGCAGGCGCTGTTGCCCACCGCACAGCAGGTGCATGACGCGCACGCCATTGTGGTGGCGGCCCAGGCCAACCCGCAAGGTGTGTGTGTACTTAATGGCCGCATGATCGATGAACCGGTGGTGCAAAGCGCGCGCCGGGTGATCGCTCGCAGTGCTCGAATTCAATAAGCAGGAGGCACCTCAATGGGATTATTCGCATACACCCGCACACCCCAAGGGTATTTTTTGGAGCGATCCGGACTCGATTTTGAAGACTTTGCCGTCGGGCAGCATTTTGTGCATCGCCCCGGTGTGACGGTGAGCCAGCAAGACAATGTGATGGAATCCCTGGACACGCTCAATGCAGCCATGCTGCATTACGACCACCACTATGCGGCGCAGACCAGTTGGAAGCATCCGCTGATGGTAAGTACCATCACGCTGCAAAATCTTATTGGCATGTCCTCCAAAACCTTTGCCCGGCGTGCTCGCATCGAGCGCTTTGCCAGCATAGCCATGACGGCGCCGGTGTTTGGCGGCGACACCTTGTATTCGGAATCTCAGATTCTGGCGGTGGATGACCATAGCTCGACGGACAGCGGTCGGGTGACGGTACTGTGCCAGGGTCTGAATCAGCGTGGCGAGGTCGTCGCAAAACTGACCTATGAGGCGCGCGTTTGGCGGCGCGGCCAGGGGCCCCTGTTTGCACCCGCCTCTGTGAGCAAGACGGAAGCAGTGACCGATGAGCGCTTTCGGTCGCACAGCGTGGACGCGCAAGGCCGTTGGGTGGAGCAGACCGGCTTGTTTTTTGAAGATTTTCAAAACAACGAGACCTTTCTCCATTGGCCCTGCCGCAGCTTCACCAAGCAAGAGGGAATGACACGGGCTTGGCGTGCCCTGGAGATGAGCCCACAATTTCAAGACTTGGCTTGGTTGGATCAGCATGCCGATGGGCAGGCTAGCATTCCCCAGACTTGGCTGATCAGCGTGGCCACCGCGCTCACCACCCGGACCTTCGGCCGGGTAGTGGCCAACCTGGGTTGGCATGATGTGGAGCTTCACCGCGATATGAAGGACGGCGACACCATTCGCTCCCAATCAAAGGTGCTGGAAAAACGTTTATCTAAATCCCGTCCCAATGAGGGCATCTTGACCGTGCGCACCGAGGCCATGGATCAGTCCGACCGGTTGGTGTTGTCGTATGTGAGAAATCTACTGGTGTATCAAAAACAAGCACCCTCGCCCTACGCCGCCGCAGGTTATTGACCTAGGGTGACAGCAGCTTGCTGCAAGAGACTGATCAACCTCATGCAAATTCCATAACGTGGGGAGTCTGCGGGGTAAAAGATAAGGGCATCAAGAGGCCGTGGTATCCAGAAAAATAAAAAGCCAGAGAAAGTTAGCTGCTGCTTCTTTCTCTGGCCTTATGTCTAATGGTGCCGCTTGTCGGATTCGAACTGACGACCTACCGCTTACAAGGCGGTTGCTCTACCAACTGAGCTAAAGCGGCACAGGTGATAGTTTACTTCACCCTTTTAAGGGATGGGCGCGCTCCCTGCGGTGTTTTGGGTGGTTCTGGCAACTCGTTCTTGTCTGGATCGCTGCCGGGGGCAGCAGCAGTCTCTGGCACAAGCTGCATCAAGCGGGTTTCGGCCGGACCGTCTTGCGCAGACAAGGCCGCAGAAAAACCCGGAGTTAAGTTGTTGGCAGCAGTTTGCTGCTCAGGGGCCGGGAAAGCCATGCCTTGGCCGTTCTCTCGCGCGTAAATCGCAATCACCCGGTCAATCGGCACAATGATTTCGCGTGCACTCCCGGAGAACCGGGCTTTGAACTCAATGAATTCATTGCCAAGCTTGAGCGAGCTGGTGGCATCAAAACTGATGTTCAAGACAATCTCGTTGTTCTTGACGTACTCACGCGGCACTTGCACCGTCTCATCGACCTGCACCGCCACATAAGGCGTCAGCCCATGGTCGGTGCACCACTCGTACAGTGCCCGTATCAGGTACGGACGCGTGGAGCCTGCGTCTAGCGCGTTCATGAATTCAGCCACCCTCTTTTGCCAGTCTGCGCTTATTTGCGCATGACCTTTTCAGACGGCGTCAGCGCTTCAATGTAGGCCGGGCGCGAAAAAATACGCTCGGCATACTTGAGCAGCGGGGCTGCATTTTTAGACAGGTCAATGCCGTAGTAATCCAGGCGCCACAACAAAGGAGCGATGGCCACATCCAGCATGGAAAAGTTGTCGCCCAACATGAACTTGTTTTTCAGGAACACGGGAGCGAGTTGGGTCAGGCGGTCACGAATGTGGGAGCGGGCTTTTTCGAGCATTTTTTCGTTGCCCTTGGTAGCGCGTGATTCGAGCGTGCTCACATGAACAAAGAGTTCTTTTTCAAAGTTAAGCAGGAACAAGCGCACACGGGCACGGTCCACCGGGTCGCCGGGCATCAACTGTGGGTGCGGAAAGCGCTCGTCGATGTACTCATTGATGATGTTCGATTCATACAAAATCAGATCACGCTCCACCAGAATCGGCACCTGGCCGTAGGGGTTCATGACATTGATGTCTTCGGGCTTGTTGTAGAGATCGACATCGCGAATCTCGAAGTCCATGCCTTTTTCAAACAACACAAAGCGGCAACGATGCGAAAAGGGGCAGGTTGTGCCTGAATAAAGAACCATCATGGCGGGGGACTCCTGGATACAAAGGAGTGGGAGACTTCAGATCAAATAGACCTTGGCCTGCCACTCCAAAAGGTGCCGGGCATGGCTGCCCGGCGAAAAAAATTATTTGACGTTTTTCCAGAACGACGCATTCAGTCGCCATGCAACGAAGCTGAAAATTCCTAGAAATAGCAGCACCCAAACGCCGATACGCACGCGGGTGTTTTGAGCGGGCTCGCCCATCCACTGCAAGTAAGCAACCAAATCGGCTATGGCGTAGTCAAACTCCAGCGGCGTCAAAGTGCCAGGGCTCACTTGCTTCCAGCCTTTGAACACTTGCACATCCTGGCCATGGCTGCTCTGGGTTTCAAACTGTGGCTCGCGCACGCCCTGCATTTCCCACAAAACGTGCGGCATGGCAACGCCGGGAAAAGCCAGGTTGTTCCAGCCGGTCGCCTTGGTATCGTCGCGGTAGTAGGTGCGCAAATAGGTGTAGAGATAGTCAGCGCCACTTCCTTGAGGACCCGCGCGTGAACGCGCGATAACAGTCAGGTCGGGCGGGTTGCCGCCAAACCAGTCTTTGGCTTGCTTGGGATCGATCGAGGCCTTCATGGTCTCACCGACTTTGTCAGTGGCGAACAGCAAGTTGTCTTTGATCTGCTGCTCTGTCAGGCCAATGTCCTTGAGGCGGTTGTAGCGCATGTAGGCGGCCGAGTGGCAGTTCAGGCAGTAATTAACAAAGAGCTTTGCGCCGTTTTGCAAGGCGGGAAGGTCATTGGTTTTATTGGGCGCCTTGTCCCAGGCAATGCCGCCCGTGGCAGCCTGTGCCCCCGAGGCCAGCAGCAAAGATGCCAAAAGAACCAGCGCCAGTTGTTTGATTTTTTTCATGGTCTCGTTCTCCAGCTCAGTGAGCAACAAAAGTCACGCGCTCAGGCACAGGCTTGAAGGTGCCAAGGCGACTCCACCACGGCATCAACAGGAAAAAGCCGAAGTAAAACAAGGTGCCAACTTGCGAGACGCGCTCATTGATGAGCGATGGCGGTTTGATACCCAGATAACCCAGCACGACGAAATTGATCACAAACACCGCATAGAGGTACTTGTGCCAGTCAGGCCGGTAGCGAATCGACTTGGCTTCGCTGTAGTCCAGCCAGGGCAGGAAAAACAAAATGATGACCGCACCACCCATCACCACCACGCCCCAGAACTTGGGATCAAACACCAGCATGGCCGCCACGGCCACCAGGGCCACTACCGCGATAGCGGCCTTGAGCAGCATCGCCACACGTGCTTTGAGAATGGTGAAGGCGGCGGCGGCGACAACGCAAGCGACAAAGACATACATCATCTCGCCGGTCACCGCACGCAACATCGAGTAGTAAGGCGTGAAATACCAGACCGGGGCAATGTGCAGAGGTGTTTTAAGCGGATCGGCCGGAATAAAGTTGTTGTATTCCAGGAAGTAGCCGCCGGCCTCGGGTGCGAAGAAAATAATCGCCGTGAACACCATCAGGAACACACTGACCGCAAAAATATCATGCACGGTGTAGTAAGGGTGAAAGGGAATGCCGTCGAGCGGGTTGCCTTTGGCATCCTTGTGGGCTTTGATCTCAACGCCATCAGGGTTGTTGGAGCCGACTTCATGCAGTGCGATCAGATGCGCCACGACCAGGCCCAACAGGACCAAAGGCACTGCGATCACGTGGAATGCAAAGAAGCGGTTCAGCGTGGCGTCACCCACCACATAGTCACCGCGGATCAGCAGCGCCAGGTCCGGGCCGATGAAGGGGATGGCGGCAAACAAGTTCACGATGACCTGAGCACCCCAGTAGCTCATCTGACCCCATGGCAAAAGATAGCCCATGAAGGCTTCAGCCATGAGCGCCAGGAAAATAGCGCAACCGAACAACCACACCAACTCACGCGGCTTGCGGTAGCTGCCGTACATCAGGCCGCGGAACATGTGCAGGTACACCACGACGAAGAAGGCACTGGCACCGGTGGAGTGCATGTACCGGATCAGCCAGCCCCAGGGCACGTCACGCATGATGTACTCAACTGAGGCGAAAGCCAGGGCAGCGTCCGGCTTGTAGTGCATCGTGAGAAAAATGCCGGTGACGATCTGAATGACCAGCACCAGCAAGGACAGCGCGCCAAACACGTACCAGAAGTTGAAGTTCTTGGGCGCGAAATAGTTGCCGAGGTGATCGTTGTACAACTTGCTGGCCGGGAAACGGTTGTCTACCCAATTCAGCAATTTGGCGCCCACGGGCGCGTCAGGGGAAATTTCTTTAAGTTCAGCCATTACAGTTCCTACTCAATGAAGGACGTGGCCTGCGGAGATACGCAGGAATGGTCCTGACAAGCTTCAGGCTTTTTTATCTTCGCCAATCAGCAACCGGCTTTCCGAGAGGTACATGTGCGGCGGCACCTCCAGGTTGTCGGGAGCAGGCTTGTTTTTGTAAACGCGACCCGCCATATCGAAGGTCGAGCCATGGCAGGGGCACAGAAAACCCCCTTGCCAGTCATCAGGCAGCGATGCCTGACCACCCGTTTGAAATTTGTCCACCGGCGAGCAGCCCAAATGCGAACAAATGCCTACGGCAACCATGACTTCGGGTTTGATGGAGCGGTTGTCGTTGCGGGCGTAAGCCGGTGTCAGTTCTTCAGGCTTGCGCTTGGAATGCGGGTCGGCCAGCTGGTTTTCCGCCTTGGTCAGTGCCGCGATTTGCTCAGGCGTGCGTTTGATGATCCAGACGGGCTTGCCACGCCACTCAACCGTCAGTTTTTCACCTGGCTTGAGGGCGGAAATGTCCACCTCGACCGCAGCGCCGGCCGCTCTGGCCCGCTCTGAAGGCTGGAACGTGCTCACAAAGGGCACGGCCACCGCGGCAACGCCGGCACCGCCGACCGCGCAGGTTGTGACGATCCAGTTTCTTTTTTGCTGATCCACTGTGGCTCCTTCAGAGTCCACAAGGCTTGAATTAACGCTGGCTTGGGTCATGAAATTCCTTCAAGAACTTGCTTGAAAAATGCTTATTAGGGTCAACCCGCAATTGTAGCGGAGCGGCAAGCCTGTTTTCAAGCCCTTCCACCAAGACCCCGCGCCATGCGAATTGCCGCCAACAGGCTGGCGGGGTCTGCTCGGCCGGTACCGGCAATATCAAACGCCGTGCCGTGGTCGGGGCTGGTGCGCAGCAAGGGCAAGCCCAGGGTGACGTTGACACCCTGCTCCATGCCCATGTATTTCACCGGGATCAGGCCCTGGTCGTGGTACATGGCCACCACCACATCGAACTCGCCGGGGTGCTCAGCTGTGGACCGGGCACGCATGAACACGGTGTCCGGGGCAAATGGCCCGCTGGCCAGAATGCCTTCGGCCTTGGCGGCGGCAATGGCGGGCGCAATCACCTCGATTTCTTCGCGCCCGAACAGCCCGCCCTCGCCTGCATGAGGGTTCAGGCCGGCAACGCCCAGCCGGGGTGGACGACCCAAAATCAACCCAAGCGCGGCATGGGTGATGCGCAAAGTCTCGAGAACGGCATCAAAACGCACGGCCTCAATCGCCTCGCGCAGCGAGACATGAATGCTGACCAGCACCGTGCGCAGTTCGGGGCTCGCCAGCATCATGCGCACGGGCAGCTCTGCGATGGTCTTGCCCGTGAAACTGACCGCCTGAGCCTGCAACATTTCGGTGTGCCCTGGGAAATTTGCAAAGGCGCCGCCACCTGCCGCTAATGCCTCTTT